>JAUILW010000700.1 GCA_030432795.1 Gammaproteobacteria bacterium | reverse complement strand
CATCGCCGGGGTAACTGCTCACGTGGTTGGCATTTTTGGCTTGACCTGGGTGGCGTGGCATGAGTCAAGCTTCCTATGCCACGCCTGCCCCGGTACCGCCTGACAGATTCGGAGAAGGACGCACTCCTGCACCAGCAGGCTGCGCTCATCGAGCGTCAGGCGGCGCTGATCGAGCAGCAGTCTGCGAGCATAGAGACGCTGACGGCGCGGATTGCCGCTCTCGAGGCCGACCGCGGCAAGCCACGCAAGACCTCGCGCAACTCTCATCTCCCGCCCTCGCAGGATCCTGGCGGTGCAAAGGGCGGGGGCAAGGCTCCGGCGAAGGGGAAGGCCAAGAAGCCGCGCCCCTCGCGACCGGGGGTCTCGCGCCGGCTGTCGGAGACGCCGGACGAGACGATCGTGCTCACGGCCGATCGCTGCGCGTGCGGTGCGGATGTGTCCGGCCTGAGGCAGACCCGCCGGATGCGCTACGACCACGTCGACATTCCGCCGGTCGTGCCCCACGTGACGCGGATCGAGCTTCACGGCGGGCGCTGCGCCTGCGGCAACCGCTTCCGGGCCACGCCGCCGGCAGGCATGATCCCGGGAACGCCGTTCGGGCCCAACATCCACGCCCTGCTCGCCTATCTGCACCATAGCCATCACGTGGGCTTCGAGCGGCTGGCTCGGCTCGCGGCAGAGCTGTTCGGGCTGAAGATCTCGGAAGGCGCCATCGCCAACGCGCTGCATCGGCTGGCAACCCCGCTGGCCGCCGAGCGCGCCGAGATCATCGAGAAACTCCGCGCGGCCGAGGTGGTCTGGTCGGACGAGACCACGACCCGCATCAACGGGCGCCTGCACTGGCAGTGGGTGTTCGTCACGCCCGAGGCCGTCCTGCACGAGATCGCACCGCGCCGTGCGCGGGCGGTGGCCGAGGCGGCGATGGGCGGCCACAGGCCCGCGGTCTGGATCTCGGACCGCTACGCCGGCCAGCAGGGGATGGCGGCGACCCATCAAGTCTGTCTCGCCCACGTGCTGCGCGATGTGCAGTACGCCATCGACAGCGGAGACGCCGTCTTCGCGCCGGCGCTCGCGAAACTGCTGTCCTGGACGATCGACGTCGGGCGGCGACGCGAACAGCTGAAGGACAGCACGCTGCGCCAATATCGGCTCAAGGCAGACAATCGGCTCGACGGTCTTCTCATGAAGCCTGCGCCCCATCCGGCTGGACGCAAGTTGCAGGCGCAGGTGAAGGCGTGGCGGACGAAGTTCTTCCTTTTCCTGGAGGACCGGCGCGTCAGCGCGACCAACAACGTCTCCGAACGCGAGATCAGGCCATCGGTCGTGTTCCGCAAGGTCACCGGCGGCTTCCGCTCCGAGTGGGGCGCCCGCGTCCACGCCAGCTACAGGTCCGTCACCAGCACCACACGCATCGCCGGCAAGACCGCTTTCGACACCCTGCGAGACGCCTCCGCGACGCTCTTCACGCCCACTCCTCGGACGGCCTGAAGCCAGCCACGTGAGCAGTTACCTTCTTCCAAAAGATCAATCTGCGCCGATTTGTCTAGACTGACGACCTTGAGCGCCACATCTCTAAAGGAGCGCTGAGATGCTCGAGAAGGCTCTCGCAGAGCAGCTGTTAGCCTTCCTCGTGCTAGCTCGTCCAGGAGAGACACCTCTATTCCCAACTCGACCAGAGCACTGAGGAGAGGTGAAAGTGACGTTTCTCCTCCCTTGTCTCTTTCGAGAACAAGGCTCGTTGCTTCAGCGTCAATACGTTCAAGCTTAACGAGCAAGTCACTGACGCTCGCAGGTTCCTTTTTTGGTGTCTCCGTATCAGGGTCGACTTCTATAAGCTTCCACAGCTGAGGTGTCTCTGATTCTGTTTCGCTGTTTGGGATAAGTGCAGGATTTTCGTCCGATTGCGGTTTGGAGCTTTCAACTTCCATAGAGACGATACTCTGAATTTCGTCGTCATCGGGCTCATCATCGAAGGGATTATCTTCTCGTTCGTCAGATTTTGTACGTTGCATGTGTTCTTGTTGGGCGGGGA
>JAUILW010000699.1 GCA_030432795.1 Gammaproteobacteria bacterium | reverse complement strand
CGCTGCGGCTGCGATTGTGATAAAGCACACGCATACCGAAGCCCAACGCCGCCCGGCGGGCCAACGCCTCGCCGATGCGGCCCATACCGATGATGCCGAGCGTGGCGCCGCTCACCTGCGTGCCCAGCAGCGACGTAGGCGACCACCCCTGCCAGGCTCCGGCACGCAGCAGCCGCTCCCCTTCCCCAGCGCGCCGCGCACACATGAGGATCAGCGTCATGGCGAGGTCTGCCGTGGCATCCGTGAGTACGCCCGGCGTGTTGCTCACCAGCACGCCGCAGCGCCGCGCCGCATCGATGTCGATATGATTGAAACCCACTCCAAAATTGCCGATCATGCCCGCCCGGCGTGCTGGATCGGCCAGCATGTCGCCGTCGATCCGATCGGTGACGGTCGCTCCAAGCGCGTCACATGACCGCAGAGCGCGAACCAGTGCATCGCGGTCCATAGGCTCGTCGGCCGTGTTCACCACGACGTCGCACGTTTGCGCAAGCGCCGCTTCGCAGGCAGCAGGCCAGCGACGGGTCAGTATGACGCGGGGCCTGGTTATCGAGACAGTTATCGACACGTTAGACATCGCACGCACAACACATTGGGGGAGATACACATGGCTGCTTACTTCATTGCGCAGTACATCGTCAACGATCCGGCAGGATACGCAGAATATCAACAGGGCGCTGGCCCGACCCTGGCAGCCTCTGGTGGCGAGCTGGTGGCATTCGACGTGGCTGCACAAACCGTCGAAGGCAACCCGCCCGGCCCGCAGACCGTCATCATCAAGTTCGAAAGCACCGAGGCAGCCCGGGCCTGGTACGAAAGCGACGCCTATCAGGCGGTTGTCGGCAAGCGTCTGGCCGCTACCGAAGGCTTCGCCGTGATCTCCCAGTCGATGAACGTCGGCGGCTGATCCGGTCAACTGATGGACTACCACCTCACCGAGGACCAGCGGGCGATTCTCGATATGGCGGAGCGTTTTACCGCCGATGAGATCACCCCCAACGCCGCGGAGTGGGACGAGAAGCACATCTTCCCGTCGGACGTGTTGCGTAAGGGCGCCGAGCTTGGCTTTGCAAGTATCTACGTCTCGGAAGAGATGGGCGGGTGCGGTCTCGGGCGGCTGGAAGCCGCCCTGATCATGGAAGCCATGGCCTACGGCTGCCCTTCCACATCCGCCTTCTACTCCATTCACAACATGGCGGCCTGGATGATCGACGCCTTCGGCAGTGATGCGCTGCGCAAGCGCTACCTGCCGAAGCTGATCACCATGGAGCACATGGCGAGCTACTGCCTGACTGAGCCGGGCTCCGGTTCGGATGCGGCGTCGCTCAGGACCACTGCCGTGCGTGATGGCGACCACTACGTGCTGAACGGCACGAAAGCCTTCATCTCCGGCGCCGGTGTCAACGACGTGTACGTGGTGATGGCCCGCACAGGCGGCGATGGCGCGCGCGGCATTTCCACGCTGGTGGTGGATCGCGATACGCAGGGCGTGACCTTCGGCGCCGCGGAGCGCAAGCTCGGCTGGCACTCGCAACCCACCGCGATGGTGATGTTCGACAACGCCAGGGTTCCCGTGGAGAATCTGGTGGGCGAGGAAGGCATCGGTTTCAAGATCGCGATGGCTGGCCTTGACGGGGGCCGCATCAACATCGGCGCCTGTTCCATCGGGGGCGCGCAGCGCTGCCTGGACGATGCCGTGAATTACGTGCAGGAGCGCAAGCAATTCAATCAAAGGATCGCAGACTTTCAGAACACCCAGTTCATGCTGGCGGACATGCGTACGCGGCTGGAAGCCGCGCGGGCACTGCTCTACATCGCCGCGCTGAAAGTCACCGAAAACGCCGCGGACAAAACACAGTTCGCCGCCATGGCGAAACTCCTGTCCACGGAAACCGGCTCGACAGTGGTGAACGACGCCATGCAGCTGCATGGCGGTTACGGCTTTCTCATGGACTACCCGGTGGAACGCTTTCACCGGGATCTGCGCGTGCACCAGATTCTCGAGGGCACCAGCCAGATCATGAAGTTCGTGA
>JAUILW010000698.1 GCA_030432795.1 Gammaproteobacteria bacterium | reverse complement strand
CACCCGACGGCGGGTAATCAACCGCCGAACACCGTTTTCAGCAGCTGGGTGGTGCGCTTCACCGGGTCTTTGCGAATCGCTGCTTCTTCTTTCGCGAGCTGGCTGAAAATGGCCCGGTTGGCGTAGTCGAGCACGTGGCCCGAGAGGTCAGCATCAATCGGTTTCACCAGCGGCAGCGCGTTGTAGCGCTGCACCAGCGACTCGAGGGTTTGCACCGCACCAACTTCCGCCAGGCTGCGGTCGATGACTGGGCGCATCTCGGACTGCAACGAAGCCCCCGTGGAACGCTCCAGATAGCGGGTGGCCGCATCGTCGCCGCCGCGGTAAACCTGCATCACATCGTCGAAGCTCATGCCGCGGATAGCGCTGAGGAACAGATCCCGCGCCTTCGGCGTAGCTGCCTCGGCCGCGCGGTTCATGCGCAGCTCGAGCTCATCAAAGGGCTTGGACAGGCCGAATCGGCCGGCGACTTTCTGCGCTTCGGCGAGCTTCTCCGGCAACGGGATGTGGAACGCGCCATCCAGGAAACCGTTTTCCACGCCGAGGGTATCCACCACCCGGCCGGAACCCACGGTGAGCGCCTCACGCAGCCCGTCGGCGATGGTCTGCGACGACAGGGCCGAGTCGCTCGCGCCGCCGCGCGCCAGAATGTCCTCGATCAGTCCTGAGCTTTCGCAACCACCGAGCATCAGGATCAATCCTGCCAGCAACGCCTTGTTCATCGCCTCCCCTTCTGCCGCTGCGCCTTTCTCAGTAAGGTAGCACTTCGCAACCGACAGCTCATGCCCTTCTATGCGAATCAGCACCTGGAACGTCAACGGCCTGCGCGCACGCCTGGACTTCGCGCGCTTATGGCTTACGGATCGCTCGCCGGACATCGTCGGCCTGCAGGAGCTCAAATTGCCTGACGATGAGTTTCCGCACGAATTCTTCAACGAACTCGGCTACCAGGCGGTGGTGCACGGGCAGAAGAGCTGGAATGGCGTGGCGATCCTCGCCCGCGACGGCATCGAGCTGAAGCAGGTCGGGCTACCCGGCGGCGAGGACATGGGCGCGCGCCTCATCACCGCTGAAGTGGGCGGTCTCGAGTTCACCACCGTGTACTGTCCTAACGGCAAGACCCTCACCCACGAGGACTACGGCCGCAAGCTCGCCTGGTACGACGCGCTGATCGAGCATTGGCGCACCGCCGATCGCAACACCGCTGCCGTACTGTGCGGCGATTTCAACATCGTCCCGCAGGCGCTCGACAGCTGGCGCGGCAGCGATGCGGACGGCGACATCTTCCACACCGACGCGGAACGGGACCGGCTCAACGCATTGTTGCAGTGCGGCCTGCACGACCTGTACCGGGTGAGCGCACCCGACGAGCAGGCGTTTTCGTGGTGGGACTATCGCGGCGGCGCCTTCCACCGTAAGCACGGCCTGCGCATCGATTTCATTCTCGGCACCGACGCGGTGCGGGACCGCCTGCAGGGGGTGCAGATCGACCGCGACTACCGCAAGAAGCAGGACGGCCTGACCGCTTCGGATCACGCTCCCGTCATCGCCGAGATCGCCTGATGCAGCACATCTTTTCTGCGAACCCCCTGGATCGTGGCGAAGCGCTACGCCGTGATGAGGACTGGCTGGCTGATGCGGCGAACCGCTTCGATGCGCGCTTTCTGCCGTTTCACCGTTTGAATGTGCTGCTCCGGGGCACGACCCTAGGCTGGCTCGACGTGGCGGGGATTGAGGGGATGCAACCGACCCTGCCGCCCGTGTTCCTCGGCATGCTGCACGACCAGCCGCACTTCGTGGTCAATGTGGATGCAGCCGAAGCACCACCCGGGTACCGCTTCTCGGACTGCCGCATGGCCGCCATGCAGGCGCCGCTGGCGGAAACCGGCATCATGGCCCAGGCGCGTGCGCAGCTCGACTGGCACCGCAGGCATCGCTTCTGCAGCGTCTGCGGCGCACAGAGCGAGATGCGACGCGGCGGCCAGCTGCGGGTCTGCCCGGCCTGCGATGCGCAGCACTTCCCCCGCACCGACC
>JAUILW010000697.1 GCA_030432795.1 Gammaproteobacteria bacterium | reverse complement strand
CAAAAGGGTTCGGCCCCTCGGCTGCCGGTGCTTCCGGCAGAAACGGCGCGGCCGCGGCACCGGCCAGCGACAGCCAGGCGTTATCTTGCGGCGAGCGCCAGCAGATGAAACACAGGCGCCCATCGTCCGCCACGTTGCTGCGGATGTTTGTGAAGGCGGCCACCGGATCGTCGAAGAACATCACACCGAAGCGGGAAAACGCGAGCTGTGCGCGATCCTCATGCTGCCAGCGGCTGGCATCAGCGCAGACAAACGTAACGTTGTCGCGATCCGCGCCGCGCTCGGCAGCGCGCTGCACCATAGGTGCGGAAAGATCGACCCCTGTCGCATATGCCGCGCGCGAGGCAAGTTCCAGCGTGGTGGTGCCACAACCGCAACCGATGTCGATGACGCGCTCGTGGGGCTGTGGGTTTGCAGCCTGCAGCGCCCGCTGCGACAACGGGTTCAGCAGCGCATCGAGCAGCTCCTGATCCGCCACCCACTGCCGGCCGGCATCGCCGTTCCAGAACTCCGCCTGCTGGGCATTTGCGTCCGTCATCATCCGTCTCCGGTCATCTGCACAAACCCGAAGGTTAGAGAGGGTCGAGGCTGGATTGCAATGCTTGGCGGTGGCTACACGCTATATGCGTAGTTAGACGCTGATCGCGACCACACCTTCCAACCCGCTTCCCAGCGTTGCAAGCTCACATGGCCGCCTCCGCCACACGCATCGCCTGAAAAATGGACGGACCCTGCGCTAGTGGGCCGCTGCGCAGCAACGCAGACGGCGTCGGACTTGATGGTTGCTCACCAGTTGCGTATTTCGACGACGCAACGGCAGCCATCGGAAACCCGCAGTACTCGGCTACCGTAGACGGTGTCACCTACTGGCTGCGCAGCGCCGAGAAACGGCAACGCTTCGAGGCCTCACCGTCCCAGTATCTGCCAGCACACGGCGGTTGGTGCACGCTGATGATGGGCGGTAGCGGCCGGCGTACACCCGGGCATCCGGAGTCGTTCACGGTGGTGGACGGCAGGTTGCTGCTTTTCTGGTCTGGCGATACGCCGGAAACCGCCGGAATGGGCCTCACCAACTGGCAACGCAAGACCGGCGGCGATGAGGCGCGTGCGCGCGCCTGGTTGCGCAATGCCGACGCGCAATGGCACGAGTTTCTGCGGGGTGATCGCCGCTCGCCGATTTACCTTTACAAAGCAAGCGACGCACAAGCGGTGTCAGCAGGGCAGCTCGCCGAGGCGGTGAAGGAGTATGAGAACTGACGCTGCACTCAAAGGATGTAGCCGTCGCCTGACGCACGCACCGTGATATCGCCGATGGACACGCCCCAGGGCTGGTCCATGGCGTAGAGGATCTGCTCCGCCAGGTGCTGCGGCGCTAACACCGCATACTCGATGTTTTGAGCGTCGAGCAAGGCAGCATCGACGCTACCGTCTGCCAGGCCCTGCATGCGCGCGCCGTAGGTCGCAGCATTCTGTCCGAGAATGCCGACCACCGCTTCCGGATTGATCACGCCGCTACTGAGGTTGGTGCCCGGCACGCCCGTCGGCTTGACGATCGTGACCTTGATGCGTCCGGCGCTCTCTACGCGCAGCGACTCGGACATGACATTCACCGCCGCTTTGGTGGCGCCGTACACGCCTGCACCAACCACCGGGTAGTTGCCATAGATCGAGGAAAGGTTGACTACGTGACCTCGCCCCTGGGCCATCATCTGGTCGTAGACGCTGATCATGCCGTGCAGCACGCCCTTGATATTGATGTCTATGCATCGCGACCAGGCGTCCGCCGCCCGCGCGTGATCCGCGTAGAACGCCAGCGGCATGACACCGGCGTTGTTGACGAGCACATCCACCGCGCCGAAACGATCCACAGCGTGAGCAACCAGCGAACGCATGGAGTCGAGGCTGGTGACATCCGCCGCAACCGCAAGCGCGCGTTCACCGATGCCTGCGGCTACCGCTTCCACTCCCTGCGTATCGATGTCGGAACACACCACCCGTGCGCCGCGTGCCGCTGCCATCTCGCTAACAAGTCTACC
>JAUILW010000696.1 GCA_030432795.1 Gammaproteobacteria bacterium | reverse complement strand
ACCTACGACGACTACCCGATCATCAACGCCATGCAGCTCGAAGATCTTGGTTTCTGTGCCAAGGGTGAGGCGGCGCAGTTCATTCGCGACAACACCTTCGAATGGAACGGCAGCTTTCCCATGAACCCGTCCGGTGGCCAGCTCTCGGTAGGTCAGGCGGGCGCCGCAGGGGGGTACCTTGGCCTCGTGGAAGCCGTGCGTCAGCTCACCGACACACCGTCCGGCCATCAGGTGGCAGACGCCGATGTCGGCCTGGTGAGCGGCTTCGGCATGATCAACTACGACCGCGGCCTGTGCACTGCCGCGGCGCTCCTGGGGCGTGCATCATGACCGAGCCGTTGCAGCGCCCGAAGCGTAAAAACCCGATTCTGCGCACGCAGCAGCCGATCCTGCCGCCCTGGACGCGCAGCCGCGTGGGGCTCGGCATGACGGCGGCGGCGGCGCGGGGCCGATTCGAGCTGCAGGTGTGTGACGAGTGCAGCGCCGTGCAGTACCCGCCGCGGGAGATGTGCGGCAACTGTCTGGGCACCGACCTGACCTGGACGGAGATGTCCGGCACCGGCGAGCTCATCTCCGAGACCCTGCTGCACCACGCCCACGATCTCTATTTCCGCGAGCGCCTGCCCTGGCGGCTGGGCCTGGTGAAGCTCACTGAAGGTCCGACGGTGGTGGCGCACCTGCACGGTGACGTACCCCCGCCTCCGGCCGCGGTGCGCATCGGTGCGCGTCTCGACCGCGCGGGCCGCGCCGCGCTCATTGCCACCCCTGAAAACGAGGTACCGAACATGGCTGACGACAGGCAGCTGCGTGAGATGACGTGTGATCCGAAGTTCCGCAAGGTGCTCATCACCGACGGCAAGTCCGAAGTAGGACAGGCCATGGTGCGGGAGATCGCCAAAGCCGGCGCGAGCCTCATCTGGGTGGGGCACAGCGAACCGTGGAAGCAGCCGGCAGGCTTCGCCGAGCTTGCGGACATTCCGCAGGTGGAGCTGATCCCCCTGGACCTTACTGACGCGCGCAACGTGCAGGAGCTGGGCGGTGCGCTCGGTAACCGCGTGGACATCCTCATCAACACTGCGCAGATCCATCGCACGGAGAGCATTTCTTCGCGCTACGGTACGGACGTGGCGAAGCTCGAGATGGAGGTGAACTACCTCGGCCTGCTGCGCCTTGCGCAGAACTTCGGCCCGGCCATGAAAGCCCGTGGTGCGGATGGCCAGAACAGCGCTGTTGCGTGGGTGAACCTGTTGAGCGTGTTTGCGCTGGCCAACTTTCCGAGCCAGGGCACGTTTTCGGCCTCCCAGGCGGCGGCGCTCAGCCTCGCGCAATGCCTGCGTGCGGAGTTCAAGCCGCACGCGGTGCGTGTGCTCAACGTCTTCCCGGGGCCGGTGGATGAGCCCTGGAACCAGATGATTCCGCCGCCGAAGATCGCGCCGGAGCGGCTGGCTCGCGATGTGGTGGCGGCGTTGAAGGACGGTATCGAAGACCTCTATCCGGGCGATGTGGCGCAGGAGTACTACGCCTTGTTCCGGGAAGATCCGAAGATTCTGGAAAAGGAGCTGTGCGATGTCTGATGCGCCCACCGTGTGGCTAACCGGCGCAAGCTCCGGTATTGGCGCCAACCTCTGCGCGCGCCTGCTCGACAGCGGCGCCACCGTGGTGAGCTTCGCGCGCCGGCCGCCGTCCACCACGCATGCACGACTGCACGCGGTGGAGGTGGATCTCAGCGACGCCAAGGCCACCCGCGATGCGTTTGCCGGCGCTGCCAACGCCTGGCCGACCACACGGGTGATACACAATGCCGGTGCCATTCGCGAAAAGCCGCTCGATGAGGTGCAGGACGCTGATCTCGAAACACTGTCGCAGCTGCATCTCGGCACCGCCATCGCCATGGTGCAGGCGGTGCTGCCGCAGATGCGCGCCGCGGGCCACGGTCGCGTGGTGCTGATGACCACGCGCGCCATCGTCGGGCTTGAAAAGCGCACCGTTTACTCCGCCACCAAGGCCGGCATGGTGGGTATGGGCCGCACCTGGGC
>JAUILW010000072.1 GCA_030432795.1 Gammaproteobacteria bacterium | reverse complement strand
ATACCATCAGCCGGTTCTACGAGTAAAAGGGAAAGAACATGGCGGGAGCTGCGGACAAAGAACTGGCAGGCAAGGTGGCGCTGGTGACGGGCGCGGGGCAGGGTGTGGGGCAGGGCATTGCCTTCGCCCTCGCCGGTGCCGGTGCGGCGGTGGCGGTGACCGGACGCACGTTGTCGAAGTGCGACGCAACGGTGGCCGAGATCGAAGCCCGTGGTGGACGAGCCCTGGCGCTGGCCTGCAACGTGAAGAACCCCGCGGATCTCAACCGTATTGTCGAGGAGACGGTGGCGGCGTTCGGTGGCCTGCAGATCCTCGTGAACAACGCCCAGGAAGTGCCGCTTGGCCCGCTCAATGGCGTCACTGACGATGCGTTCACGGCGGGCTTCGAATCCGGCCCGCTCGCCACCATGCGGCTCATGAAGCTTGCCTACCCGCACCTCAAGGGAGATGGCGTAATCATCAACCTCGCAAGCACCGCCGGGATGCGCTGGGACATGGCCAACTTCGGTGCCTACGCCGCAGTGAAAGAAGCGATCCGCAGCCTCACCCGTGCGGCGGCATGTGAATGGGGTGTGGACGGTATCCGCGCCAATGTCATCCTGCCGCACGCCAAATCGCCGGGGCTGGTGTGGTGGATGGAGAACAATCCGGAAGAGGCGGAAGCATTCCAGCAGAGCATTCCCATGCGGCGCGTCGGGGAGTGCGAAGAAGACATCGGCGCCTTCGTCGTGCAGCTGTGCAGCGACGGCGCCCGCTATGTGAGCGGCCAGTCCATCGCCGTGGACGGAGGGCAGGCCCGCCTGGGTTAGCACCGTGAGCACCCGCTACCCCCATTTTGTGCTGGCGATCCTGCTGCTGGTGCACATCTTCAACTTCATCGACCGGCAGGTGCTCACCATCCTGCTCGAGCCGATCAAGGCGGAGTTCGGCGCCAGCGACACCGCCATGGGTTTTCTCAGCGGCTTTGCCTTCGCTGTGCTCTACGCCACCATGGGTGTGCCGGTGGCGCGTCTGGCTGACAACTGGTCACGCACCCGGGTGCTGGCGGCGGGCGCGTTCATCTGGAGCGCCATGACCACGCTGTGCGGCATGGCAGCATCCTTCTGGCAGTTGGCGCTGTGCCGCCTCGGTGTCGGCGTCGGTGAAGCCGGCGGCACACCCCCCTCGCACGCCCTCATCGCCGCTTATTTCCCCGTGGAGAAACGCTCCTCCGCCATGGCGGTGTACGCCAGCGGTTCGCAGTTCGGCGTGCTGATCGGCCTGTTTGGCGGTGCGCTCATCGCTGAAGCTTACGGCTGGCGTGCGGTGTTCTTCGCCTTCGGTATTCCCGGCATGCTGCTCGGGCTCCTCGTGCTCGCCACCATTCGTGAGCCGGCGCAGCGGCCCACGCCCAGCGGCCAGAGTATGTGGCAGGACGTTCAGCACCTGTGGCGCGTGCAGTCACTTGTGGCGCTGGCGGTGGCCGCCGGGCTGACCGCTCTGGCTGGCTACGGTATGGGTGCCTGGTTTCCGAGCTTCCTCATCCGCGTGCACGGCATGTCGCTGAGCGAGGCAGGCCTCGTGCTCGGCCTTGTGGGCACCCTGGGGGCGCTCATTGGCGGCATTTCCGGCGGCGTGATCTGCGACCGCCTGGCGGCGCGGGATGCGCGCTGGCAGCTGCGTTTCCCGGCGATCGGTGCCGCGTCGTCCGTGTTGTTTCTCGGCTTGTTTCTCACCTGGCCGGAGTCGCAGTTCTGGATGCTGGGAGATTTCCACGTGCCGGTGGCGAGCGTATTCCTCTTTCTCGGCAGTGTCGTGTCAGCGCTATGGGTCGGACCTACCTACGCGGCGGTGCAGGCGTTGACGCCTGAGCACCTGCGCGCGCAGGCGTCAGCGATGCTGCTTCTATTGCTGAATCTGATCGGTATGGGCTTGGGACCGCTGCTGGTGGGCGTGCTCAGCGATCTGCTGCACGACGAGCTCGCCCAACAGTCTGTGCGCTACGCGATGGTGATCAGCCTGGTGACGGTGGTCGGCGGAGCGTTCGTCTATTGGCGTGCCTCCAGCGACTATGCGCAGGCGCTGGCTAGGCTGAGGTAGGATTAGCGAGAAACGATAGCGGGAGAGGGGTATGCAGTTCGATCTGATGAGCGGTGCCAGCACCTGGGTGAAGGCAGCCGAGCAGGCCAGGGCGCTGGAGGCGGCGGGATTCTCCGGCATGCTCTTTACCGAGGCGGGGCAAACGCCCTGGATGACCATCGCTTCTGCCGCTATGGCAGCGCCGAAGCTCGAGTTCAGTACGGGCATCGCCGTGGCGCTGCCGCGCAGCCCCATGATCTCCGCGCAGATCGCCTGGGAGCTGGCGCAGAACACGCAGGGGCGTTTTCGCCTGGGGCTCGGCTCGCAGGTTCAGGCACATATCGAGCGTCGCTATGGTGCGGTGTGGGATAAGCCGGCGCCACAGATGCGCGACTACGTGGCTGCCTTCAAGGCGTGCATCCGCGCATTCAGGGGTGAGGAGAAGCTGCAACACGAAGGCCCCTACTACAATCTGTCGCTGCTGCCGGCACAGTGGTCGCCGCCGCGGCATGACCATGAGGACGTCAAAGTCGACATCTCCGCTGTCGGCCCGCACATGTGCCGGGTGGCGGGCGAGCTGTGCGATGGTGTGCACGTACACCCCATGCACTCCATGACCTACATTCGCAACCGTCTGCTGCCGGCGGTGCAAGCCGGTGCACACAAGGCCGGCCGCAACCTCGCAGAGATCGACCTGATCGTACCGGTGTTCGCAGTCCCGGGGGACACTGCGGAGGAGCGCGCCGCCATGCTGCAGCGGGCGAAGACGCAGATCGCCTTCTACGGCTCCACGCCCAACTATGCCTTTCAGTTCGACGACCTTGGCTTCGTAGGCACAACGCCCAAGCTCCGCGAACTCATGCGTGCCGGCGACTTCGGCGGCCTGGCCGATACCATCACGGATGAGATGCTCGAACACTTCGCCCTGGTCGCCCGGTGGGATGACATGGCGGATGCGTTGAAGACGCGCTACGAGGGTGTTGCTGCGCGGGTGGTGATGTACCTGGCGGCAGAGGATATTGCCAGAAACCCGGGTAACCTACCGCGGTGGGGTGAGGTGGCGCGGGCGGTTACTGCCTGACATGTACGTCAGTTCTGGGGTTTTCTATGTACCTGCCAGTCGCGCTGTTGATTGTTGGCTAGCTGCATAGCTCTACCAACAGGTGTGCCCGCGTTTGCGATGACAGGCCGATAGAACTCAGCGAACGAAACGTCGCCAGAGGACGCGCATAGCAACCACCGCGATAACTCCGATGCCGATCACGACAGCCGCGTGTGATCCCGTCAGATAGTGGGCTACAGAGTATGCGCCAGAGGTGTGGTCGGGATGCGCCAGCGCGGCTACTGGCAGGCATGAAAGCGCGAAAACGATTGGTCTGCGCATAGTGTACTGACTCCGTATCTGTTCCTGCCCGATCTTAGCGGTGTCGGCGCCCGAACAACACAGGTTTGTGTGGTGTTCGCATGGTTCAGACACGTTGCTGGATGCCGGTCCCAAGGAAAGAAGATTGATTCCGAGGTAGGCCAAGCAGAGCTTAGGCGCTCAGTCGTCGTCAGTTACCTTCGGGATTTTCCTGCCACGCAACAGTCAGTGTGACGAAGCAAAGCCAAAGGAACAGGCTGTAGTCCGCCACACGTTAGCTGGCGCCGCGGACGTGTGACAGCTCAGGGGAGGACATCATCACCACGCCGAGCGCTACGGTCGCAATCGCGCCCAGCGTCGCCAGCCGCACAGCGCGGCTGGCGGTGGCGCGCAAGCCGATGTGCAGAAGTACGAGCCCAGCGATGCCGCCAAGATACTCGATGAGCCCCGACAGGTTGTGAATGGATTGCCTTAGGCTGCCGGTTGCCGGGCAGCCGGGATCGCAGGGAAACGCGATTGCCCCCAGATAACCCACTGCGATCCCGAGAACTGAGAGCAACCCGCAACGCACGAGCATGGTGCGTGGAAGGCGCATCCAAAGGAGGACGACCATCGCGGTGACGCTCACTGCCACCGGGAGAAAGCCCAGATAGCTGGCGACAAGGCGGTGCGGTGCACCCAGGGCGCCGAGTGCGCTCAGGTAGTCGGCGAGGCTGCTGTATTCCGGGGTCACCGCACCCAGCAGTTCCGGCACCAGGATACCGGAAGTCAGGAGTGTCATCGCAAAGACGCTGGCGGCCAAGCGCAGGGTGGAGGCGTGTGACACGTCAGCTCTTGCGGAGGAACGCGCCAAGCGTTTCTGGCAAGTGATGTGGGCGATGCTCGGAGTTCGCTTCCCGGTTCACTGGAGATCCCTTTAGGCGACCGATCGCCATCGAGTGGTGGTGTCCGTGCGCAAGACTCGCGGATGGATAGGCGCCGGTCAATCGCGAAGCAGTACTGAATTCCTGGCTCGCCGTCGTCGACGCCACACGAATGCGTATATCACAGCGTTTGTCACTACGACGATCGTGCCCAGCATCAGTTGATCGGATCGTGTGAGATCGTCGGGATAGAGCAACGGCCAGATGTAGTGATCGATGAAGCCCGTGGCGTAGCCGGCCTCGCCCGCGGCGCGCCGCAGCGATACCTCTATACTTGTCAGAGGGCAGGAGAAGCCGCCGATCTCCACCAGAGCGCCCCACACGGCTGCGGGCAAGTGCACCAACACCCATCGTGGGCTGCAGAACGAGAGGAGCCCTCCGAGACAGACGAACAGCACGAATCCTAGGTGCAGGAGCACTACCCCATCAGCAGCAAGCCGGGTCACGTGATCGTCATCCGGCCGTGTCGATCTGTTTGTGCAGTGCGAGCGCAAGGTGGCGCACCTGCGACGGCAGAAGGCAGGTTGGCCCTTCACAATCTCGTGGCCTGGAATGCGCGCCACTCAGTCGCGGGGTGAACTCCGCAATGTCCGACAGCATGGTCTTAGAACAACCAGCAAAGCTTCCAAGCGGTACGGATCAAGCTCACCTCCTCAAGATCTGGGATCGCACAACTGTAGCGCCAGCACATCGGGCTGGCCAAGGCGGATCCTGCAGACTGCGTAGCTGAGTGCGTTCGTGCCGGAGGCTGGTTGCGTGTGAGTCGGGTGCCGCCTTCGGCTTGCGAGTGGCGCTGCCTCTATCATTCCGGCTGGTATCGTGAACTTCGTTGCGAATATCCGGTAGGCTGAGAGAACTACTTAAAGGAGGTCCCGCTATGACAGAAGACTGGCATCTCGCGCAATTGAACGTTGCCGTTGCGCGTTACGCCCAAGGCGACCCACGCATCGCCGAGTTCTACGAACGGCTCGATGAGATCAACACGCTCGCTGAAGCAAGTCCGGGATTCGTGTGGCGTCTGCAGGACGAAACAGGCAGCGCCACTGGAATTCAAGTGGAGCAGGATCCTTCGCTGCTCATCAATCTCACCGTCTGGGAGTCTGTGGAGAGCCTGCACGCATTCGTGTATCGCTCGATGCACCAGAAGGTGATGGTGAAACGTCGCCAGTGGTTCGAACGGCCAGCGCAAGCCTATCAGGTGCTCTGGTGGGTGCCGGCGGGTACGGTGCCCAGCGTGGAGCAGGCGATGGCCAAACTGCGCATGATGCGCGAACGCGGCCCCACGCAGGCAGCGTTTTCATTTCAGTCGCCTTTTGCTGCTCCGGGGATGTGTGAGGCGCCGAGCGTGGATGATCCAACGCAACATTGCGTGGGATGGAGTGACTGACCTTGCGCGGTCTACCGGCGCTGCAGACGTCGCAGTACTTGGTTCCAGAGTGATCGCCCTCGGCTTGGGAGCGGTTGAACGTCGCGCCAGCTCCCTCGGCAGTGGTGCATGGCGGCGGTAACGCCAGGTTCGACTTCCATTCCGCTGTGTGCAAACACCGTGGGCGCGTAGATGTGAATGCCGTCTGACAGCGCTTGGTCCTCGGCAGCGAAGCGGTATCCGAAGCGCTCAGCGCGCGTTGCAAACACGCCGCTTACGATGTATTCGTCCAACGTGCCATCGGCACGAATGAAATCGCGGCCGTTGTAGTGCTCCAGGCAATCTTCTAACCAGCGGTGTCCAGCTCGAGCGCCGACGACCGCACCTTCGATCCCGAGACCTCCGATATCCGGCCAGTATTCGATGCCAGAGAATGCTTGGTGATGCAGGAACCGGTCGAAGCTCTCAAACACTTCAACGTCGGAGTCCAGGTAGATGCCGCCCTCATGCACAAGCGCGTACATACGGATGTAGTCGGCAGCAAAAGCGTACTTTCCCCTGGAAACGGCCTGCGCTACCCACGGTACTGAGGCGACATCGAATCGCTCAGCATCCCACAACACAAACTCATACTCCGGCATGTAACACCGCCAGGATGCCATGCATCGGGTGACGAGCTCCGGATAGGGATCACCGCTCAACCAGCAGTAGTGAATTTTGCGTGGAATGGTCATGCAGCCACCGATCGGCGTCGGCGCGTCAGCCGCTTTACGTCCCCCGCGAGGGTGTACAGCGCCGGTACCAGAAACAGCGTCACCAGGGTAGAGACCGCCAGCCCCCAGCCAATGGCCAGCGAGATAATGGCGACGATGGGGTCGTACCCGCCGATGCCGTAGGCGGTGGGCAGCACGCCGCCGAGGGTGGTGAGCGTCGTCACGAGGATTGGCCGCAGACGTTCCACCACCGCGTCGATGATGACCTCGGTCGGCTCACCACCCGCTTCCGGGTTGTGTGCGTGTACGCGTCTGTGAATGGAGTCGACCATGACAATGGAAGCGTTGACCACCACGCCGGCCAGGCCGACTGCGCCCATCATGGCGAACATGGACAGCGGCTTGCCGTGCAGGAAGAAGATCAGAAAAACGCTGGCCACCGCGAACGGAATGATCAGCAGGACGAACAGTGCCTCGAGGAACGAGCCGAGCATGAGCCAGATGACGATACCGATACCGACGACCGCCAGCAGTGCGGCGATACCGATGGAGCCCGTGGTCTTGGAGGTTTCCACCGCCTCGCCGCCGTTGAATACGATCAATCCAGGCACGTCGGCAAATCGAGGGAAAAGCTCGCGCTCGAGTTGCTGTGCAAACGTCAGCGCCGTCAGGCCGCCAGACTCGGAGAAGCTTGCGCGCACCGTTGAGGAGCGGAATCCGTCGCGGTGGAAGATACGTGTAACCGCTGGTATCTCGATCGGATCTACCACGTCTCGCAGCTTTACGAGCTCGCCGTTTCGGGCGCGCAGTTCCGTTTCCAGTAAGGCATCCAGATTCATGCGCGCGGCGGGGTCGAACTGCACGCGCAGTTCGGTGGTGTCGTCCAGGTCCCGATGTTCTGTGGCTTCGATTCCATAAAAGGCTGCCGCCAGGGTGGTGCCGACTTCCTGCGCGGTCAACCCTCGCAGCGCCAGCTTTTCATAGTTGAGATTCAGATCGATCTGCGGGGTGCCAGGCCGTTCGTCGATCTCGATCTCCACGACGCCGGGCACAGACTTCAGATAGGTTTCGATTTCGAACGCCGCGGCCCGGCGCACCGCGTCCTCGTTGGACAACACGTGCACGGTGACGGGCTGGTCGGTGGGCGGGCCGAAGTACTCGGAGAGGTACACCAGTTTGGTGTCCGCTGGTATCGCAATCTCCTGCGGCAGGATTTCCATCCACTGCGCGTTGGTGTGCACGCGGCCGAGGCGCTTGAACTGCACGACGATCACCGCTTCGTTGTCCGCGTCGCCGAACTGTTTGTCCAGGCTGTCGGTGTTCTGATGGCCGATGCGCGCGGTCACGAGGTCCAGATCCACCTCAGCGATGCGCGCGATCTGTGCTTCCACGGTGGATGAGATGGCGGCGGTTTGTTCCAGCGATGTACCTGGCGCGGTGGTCACCTTGACGAACAGGCGGTCTGCATCGTCCTGAGGAAAAAGTACGAACGGCACAAGGGGCCGCACGAATATCATGATGGCGAAGAACCCACCGAAGGCGATGAGTACGGTCAATGCGCGGTGGCGCATTACCCATTGCAGCATGCGGCGGTAGATTCGCTCCAGCCTAAGCACGAAAGCACGCTTCTCCACGACCGTATCGCGCACCGTGGACAGGTGCGCAGGCAGGATGAAGAACGACTCGATCAGTGAGAAGGCCAGCACAATGACCACCACGGCGGGTATCTGCCAGACGATCTTGCCCGGCATGCCACCGAGAAAGACCAGCGGCAGGAAAGCGAGCATAGTGGTCAGCGCCGCGGCGGTGACCGGCGGCACCATCTCCGCGGTCCCCTGCACCGCGGCCTGCACGGGTGTCAGCCCCTGGGCCTGTTTGAAGACGATGCGTTCTGAGACCACCACCGCGTCGTCCACCACCATGCCCAGCACGATGACGAAGCCGGTGAGTGCCATCATGTTGAGCGACATGCCGGTTTGGCCGAACAGCGCAACACCCCCCAGAAACACAACTGGCAAGCCGACCAGAATCCACAAGGCCGGGCGTGGTCGCACGAAGGCAAAGAGTACAGCCGCGACGAGGATGGCACCGATGATGCCGTTGGTGGTCATCAGTTCCAGGCGATTGCGGATGATGAAGGACTCATCCGCCATCAGGTCCGATTGCACGGATTCCGGCAACGGTGTTTCGGCCAGTAGCTCCCGCACCGAGTTCGCCGCATCGACGATGTCGGCGTTTTCCCGTTTCTGTACCGTCAGCACGGCCCCTTCGCTGCCGTTCACGTGCACCACGAGGCCCGTGTCCTCCCGCCCGGCTTCGACGCGGGCGATGTCGCGCACACGGATACTGCTACCGTCGGGCCGGAAGCGCAGTATGGTGTCGGCGACGTCGGTGGGCTGGTCGTAGCGGCTCCACATCACCACCTGGCGGCGGTCCTCGGCGCTTTCCAACATGCCGCCGGTGCTGGAGATGTTGCGGTTTCTGATGGCGGTGAGGATGTCGATGAGGGTGATGCGGTGCTCTCGGGCCAGCACCGGAT
Organism: Gammaproteobacteria bacterium; assembly: GCA_030432795.1. Taxonomy (GTDB): domain Bacteria; phylum Pseudomonadota; class Gammaproteobacteria; order Pseudomonadales; family Azotimanducaceae; genus SYFY01. Next base: position 1,965 of record JAUILW010000072.1, on the reverse strand, counting down.
CCACTAACACACGTACTTCCGGGTCGGCCACACCGAGCCGCGTGACGCTGGCGATCAGCGGCAGGCGCTCGATGCGCTTTTCGAGAAAATCCGCCGTGCGGCCCACGTCCTCGGGCGGCCCGGTGAGCGCTACCTCGATGACGGTGGAGCGGGCTGGATTGAACTGTTTGAGCACCGGCTCGTCTTGCATATCGTCCGGGAAGTCGGTGATGTCGTCGAGCGCCGCACGCACCTCCTGCTCGGCGGCCTCGATCTGGATGGCCGTGTAATCGTCCAGCAGTTCGACGGTGGTGAAGGAGGTGTTATCCGAGATGACGGTGGTGAATTCATCGATCCCCTCTACTTCTTCCAGGGCCTCCTCGATGGGTATCGTGACTTTGGTTTCCACATCTCTTGCAGAGGCGCCTGGCAGCGTCGCGGTGATCCACAGAATGGGGGTATCCACGCTCGGGATGAATTCGCGCTGCAGGCTGGTGGCCGACAGATAGCCGAGTACCACCATGGCCACCGCCGCTACGTTGACGAGCAGGTGGCGGCGAACGAAGAAGCCTAACAGGCGCTCCAACGGTCTACCCCCCGAGCACGGTGACCGGCGCGCTGTCCCGCAGCGCGAACTGGCCGTCCACAACGACGCGGTCGCCGGCCTCCAGGCCATGCACGATTTCGGTGGTGGCGCCGCTCGTGCGCCCAGCCTCCACGGTGCGCAGCTCAGCGGTATTATCGCGCACGATGAACACGTGCATCTTGCCGTCGCGCCGGAACACGCTGACGCTTGGCACCGTCAGGCTTCGGTCGGGAGAGTCGAAGCCCATACGCACGCTTGCGAGCATCCCCTCGCGCAACCGGTCGTCGGGGTTGTCTATCCAGATCTCCACGGTGTAGGTGCCGCTGCCGGGATCGCTGATGCGCGAAACGCTTTTTACCTGGCCGTTCAGCAAGCCCGCGCCTAATGCTTCCAGGCCAATGCGTGCGGTGCTGCCAATGCCGATCTGTGCGGCTTCCCTTGCCGTTACGCCGGCTCGCACGCGGGCGCGGGAAAAGTCCACCAGCGTAGCGATGGGGCTGCCCGGGTTGACAAAGTCTCCCACGTCGACCTGCACCAGCTCGGCGCTTCCGTCGAACGGTGCGCGGATCTGCGTGTCGGCCAGCATGCGTCTGGCCGAGGAGAGTGCTGCATCTGCTTCGCTGGAGCCGGAGATTGCCCGTTGCACCGCGAAACGCAGGGTTTCCAGCGTATCTTCGCTAATGAACTGTCTCTGACGAAGGTTCTCGCCGCGGGCGAGCTCACTGCGCGCCTCGGCAAGGTTGACGTCCTGGGTGCGCTTGCGTGCTTGCGCTTCGCGCAGGGCAATACGCGCCCGCTCGTCGTCGAGCTGCAGCAGAATCTGGCCGCTGCGCACGGTGTCGCCGGGCTGCACGAGACGCTCCACCACACGGCCCGCAGCCTCTGCAGCCACTATCGCCCGACGGAAGGGGATGACCACGCCGGAAGCCGTCGCATGGTCGCCGATGCTGGCGTACTCAGCGGTAGCCACCCGCACGCGGACGGCGGTGTTGAGGCCGGCCTGCGTGTCTGCCTGTAGCGGCAACACGGCGGTCAGCAAGAGCAGTAGAAGGAAGATTCTGCACATGGTCGTTTGGTTGGTCCGATCCAATCGGGATAGCAGGTTATTCAAATGAATAAGAATTCTCTTTAAAATAGCACGGGTGAGCAAGCGAAACCCAGACGAGGTCGACACTCGACAGCGCATTGCCCGAGCGGCCCTTGGAGCGTTTGCCGATCGGGGATTCGACGGCGCCAGCACGCGGGAGATTGCCCGCCGCGCCGGCGTGAATCAGGGCCTGATTACCTACTACTTCCGTACGAAAGAAGCGCTGTGGCGCGAAGCGGTGACGCTGGTGTTTGACGACGCGCGTGGGATGCTGGAGGTCATGCGTTCGCGGATTGGTGCAGATACGTCGGCT
>JAUILW010000695.1 GCA_030432795.1 Gammaproteobacteria bacterium | reverse complement strand
GCGGTGCTGGTGGCGGTGGCCGCGGGCCTGTACTACATCGACGAGCCGCCGTCCGAAGGCCTGCCCGAGCGCCTCGATCCGGCCCAGGTGACGGTGCACAACGTGACCATGGTTCCCTACTACGCCGGGGGCTTCAAGGCCGACGGCGAGGTCACCAACCAGTCCGCCGACTACGACCTGACCGGCTTGACCATCCGCTTCTCGGTGGAAGACTGCGTCGACATCGACGTCGATGACAGTTGCAAGCCGGTGTCGCAGACCGAGCAGCGTGTCCTCGTGCACGTACCTCCAGGTGCCACCCGCACCTTCGAGCAGCCGGTTGCGCCGCGTCGCACCGCGGTGGAAGGCAAGCGCCGCTGGAAGTTCAAGGTGGTCGACGTCAGTGCGCGCCGCCCGTTGCGGCGTGTCGACGAGTGAAGGCCGGGTCGGTACTGCGCCGCTTCAAGCAGAGGGTGCGACGTCGACGGCTGCAACGTCTCGGCGTGGACGTGACCCACCGCTGCGCAACGCGGCTGGTGGGCAGTGGTAGCGGAGCCTGGACCGTGTGCCCGGATGGGCTCGATCAACACAGCGTGGTGTACTCCTTCGGTGCGGGTACCGACATCAGTTTTGATCTCGAGTTGCACAGGCTGACCGGCGCCACCGTCCACATCTTCGATCCGACGCCGCGCTCGGTGGCCTGGATGCGCAGCCAGGCGCTGCCCGATGGCGTGTTCTTTCATCCCCTGGGCATTGCCGGCCATGACGGCGAGATCACCTTCCATCCGCCGCGACGCGCCAGCTCGTCGCATTTCTCGCCGGTGCAGCGCTACCGCGACCCGGCGTCCGGCGATCGTGTCACCGCGCCGGTGGAGCGGTTGTCCACCATCGCCGCGCGGCTGTCACACAGCCGCGTGGACCTGGTGAAGATGGATATCGAGGGCGGCGAGTACGATGTCATCGCCGACCTCGTCGCCGATCCCTTGCCGCTCGGCCAGTTGCTGGTGGAGTTTCACCACGCCTATGCCACGATCCCGGTTGCGCGCACCGTGCAGGCGGTATCCTCGCTGGAGTCCATCGGCCTGCGCTGCTTTCACATCAGCGAGCGCACCTACGAGATGTCGTTTCTCTCGGTATCCTAGTCACTTCACCGGAACCGTTGCCATGCCATCGATCCGCTCCTGCACCCTGGCGGTGCTGATGCTGCTCGCCCCGCCAACCGCCTTCGCCGAACAGCTCACGCCCTTCGAGGAGCCCCGCGCGGCGCCGGTCATCGAGGCGCCGGACCTAGCCGGTGCGCCATTCTCGACGGCGGATCTTGCCGGCAAGGTGGTGGTGGTGAACTTCTGGGCCACGTGGTGCCCGCCCTGCGTGAAGGAACTGCCGTCCATGCAGCGACTGTGGGAACGCTTCCGTGCACGGGACTTCGTCATGCTGGCCGTCAACGTGGGCGAGAGCGTGGACGAGGTGGACCTGTTCCTGCAGACCTTCGACCCGGCACTGGATTTCCCGGTGGTGCTCGACAGCGAACTCGCCGTGGTCAAGGCTTGGCCGGTGTTCGGGCTGCCCACCACCTTTGTCGTCGATGGGCAGGGCATGTTGGCCTACAAGGCCCTGGGGGAACGGGACTGGGAGCATGCCGAGATCGCTGCGCAGATCGAGGCGCTGCTCGATGGCGGGTCGTCGAGGGGCGAGATTCACTGAGGCGACAGCAACCCTGGGTCCGCCCAAGGGCGCACCCGGCGGGTCACGGTTCGGCGCGCAGCTTGTCGCCGAACCAGCAAAAAGGGCAGCGATTCGCTGCCCTTTTTGCTTGCTAACCGGTTGAAGTCAAAGTCTTACCGCCTTGCGGTGGACTTCTTCCGAGTGGTCTTCTTGCGGGTGGCCTTTTTCTTCGTCGCCTTCTTCTTGGCGGCTTTTTTCTTGGTGGCCTTCTTCTTCGCCGCCTTCTTCTTCGCGGCCTTCTTCTTCGCTACCTTTTTCTTCGCCGCTTTTTTCTTGGTGGCCTTCTTCTTCGTGGCCTTCTTCTTCGTGGCCTTCTTCTTGGCAGCCTTCTTCTTTGCGAC
>JAUILW010000694.1 GCA_030432795.1 Gammaproteobacteria bacterium | reverse complement strand
GGCCACGGTAGAGAAAGGGCAGGCATAGCACACCCACGGCGACGGCCAGCGGCAGATCCAGCCACAGGCTCGAGGCCGGCACGGCGATTCCTGAAGGTGCCAATACAGCCGCCGTGCCGAGCACGCCGGTCAGGTTAAAGAGGTTGCTGCCAACGATATTGCCCATGGCGATATCGCGCTGGCCGCGCAACGCAGCAATGATGCTGGTCGCAGCCTCCGGCAGAGAAGTGGCAATGGCCACAACGGTCAGACCAATCACCAGCTCACTCACGCCAAGCGCCTGCGCGGCAGCCACCGCGCCACGCAGAAACAGCTGCGCGCCGGAGATGAGCACCAACAGACTGCCCGCAATCAGCAGCAGACTGCGCCACACCGGCGCATACCCGGCAGGTACCGGCGTGGGGGTGCTGGCGCGCGCGGTTTTCACCCGACCCGCCTGGTATGCCACATAGCCGACCAGAACGCCGAGCAGAAACAAGCCGTCCCACGCGCCGTAGCCGCCATCCAGGGCAAGCACGAGACACAGCGCAGACACCGCGATGACCAGCGGCACGTCCACCTGCCCAAGAGCAGAGCCCAGGCGCAGCGGGGTCAACATCGCGGACAGGCCGACGATCGCCAGCACATTGAACACGTTGCTGCCCACGGCATTGCCGAAAGCGATATGCGCCTCGCCGCCAAGTGCGGCCGAGGCGCTGATGGCGAGCTCCGGCGCGCTGGTACCGAACGCGACAATGGTGCAGCCGACAACAAGCGAAGGCACACGTATGCGCGCAGCAACTTCCACGGAATAGCGAACGAGGTACTCTGCACCCAGGATGAGCAGCGCGAGGCCGGACAGCAGTAAGAGAGACTGGATCATCACCCGGGGACGCGACGGTCCCAGGCAGGAAGGTGAGGCAATCTAGGGCCGGCCGGGGCGCTAGTCAATGGGCACGAGTGCGACTTTAACGGGGGTTTCAGAAGATCTTAAAAGTATGCAGTATAACTACACACTATTTGAAATAGAGCGCTAGACCATGGCAGAAGCACGCGCCACACAACCGGCAGATCTGTCCGCACAGGCTCAGATGAACCCGGCCGATATCCCGCTGGAAAAGCTCGACCTCTCGGACCCGAGCCTCTTCCAGTACGACCTGCAGGACCCGTTCTTCGCCCGCCTGCGCAAAGAGGCGCCGGTGCACTACATCAACGCGAGCCCCTTCGGCCCGTTCTGGTCGGTGACCCGCTTCGACGACATCGTCTACGTGGACAAGCACCACGACATCTTCTCCTCAGAGCCATCCATTCTGCTGGCAGACCAGCCGGAGGATTTCACCTTCGTCAACTTCATCCAGGCCGACCCGCCGATACACGATGAGCAGCGCCGGGCGGTGCAGAACGTGGTCGCCCCGCGCAACCTGGCGGAGCTCGAGCCGCTCATCCGCGGCCGCGTACAGACCATCCTCGACGGCCTGCCGGTGGGCGAGACGTTCAACTGGGTGGATCGGGTATCCATAGAGCTGACAACGCAGATGCTCGCAACGTTGTTCGACTTCCCCTTCGAAGAGCGACGCAAGCTCACCCACTGGTCTGATGTGGCCATCGCCACCCCCGAGCTGACCGGCTCCGACACGGTCACGGAGGAGCAGCGCCGGCAGGAAATGAACGAATGCTACGCCTACTTCAAGCAGCTCTGGCACGAACGGGAAAGCCAGCCGCCGAAGTTCGACCTCATTTCGATGATGATCCACGACGACAGCACCAAAGACATGGTCAACAAGCCCATGGAGTTTCTCGGCAATCTGCTGCTGCTCATCATCGGCGGCAACGACACTACGCGAAACTCGATCTCCGGCGGCATCGTGGCGCTCAACCGGCATCCCGATGAGTATCAGAAGCTGCGTGACAATCCAGCCCTCATCCCCAACATGGTCTCCGAAATCATCCGCTGGCAGACGCCACTCACCCACATGCGGCGCACGGCCAAGGTCGATACCGAACTCGGCGGCCAGAAGATCCGCAAAGGCGACAAGGTGGTGATGTGGTATCTCTCCGGCAACCGCGACGCA
>JAUILW010000693.1 GCA_030432795.1 Gammaproteobacteria bacterium | reverse complement strand
GTGATTCCTGGGCAGCTAACTGCTCTTCGATTTTCGCCAGGCGGCGGTCGAGCCGATGCACGGCCTCGCCGAGGCGCAGAATGTCATCACGCGACGGCAGGTGCATGGCCTCGAGGTTGCGGCTGACGAATTGCCGGTACGCCTGCTGTGCGGCAAGCTGCGCATCCTGCGCCTGGTTCATCTGTTTGCTGAACGACTCGGTACCCATGAACTGGTTGGCAAAGGCATCGAAGTTGCGCTCCCACTGCGTCACCAGATCCCGAAACGTGTCGCCGAAATCCATTGGTTGTCTGCTGCTCATCACCACCCCCGATATGCTGCGGTACTTGAAAATTCTACCACGCCGCGACTTGTGACCCAGCGCACAACCTGAACGCGAAGCGCGGCGCATGCACCGATAAAGTGCGCAACCGAGCGCGGTTTTCTACCCCGTACTTCCGCAACATACCGGCCGGCAACAGGTCCCGGCGGCTCAGCCGTCGTGGTGTATTCACAGCCAGGCGCGCAATGGACATGCAGACCGCTATCGGCAAAACGGCGTCACCGGCCGCTTCCGCTGACGCGACCGCGCAAGCGCAGACGACGCTGGCAGCAGAGCAACTCGCTGCCCAGCAGGCCGTGCTGCTGCGCGCAGCCAGCCAACTGCTGGCCCACGACGCTATGGATAGTGGCCTGCTGGCGTTCGTTGATGAACTGCAGCGGCGCTTTCGCTGCGACCGTGTAGCCGTAGCCCTGCATGACGAAGCGGCACTGCGCTTGCGTACCCTGTCCGGCCATGCCACCTTCGATCCGCGCGCTGCAGAAATCCTTCGCCTGCTCGATGCCATGGAGGAGGCCTGCGGGCAGGACGCTGCCACCCATTTCCACCCCGAGATCCCGAACTCGGAGCTACCCGCTCACCGGGCGCTGGCGGGCGGCGCAGATGATCGCGAGGTGTGCTGTGTGCCCATGAGCCATGAAGGCGAGCTGGTCGGCGTACTGTACTTCTCCCGCACCAGCGAACGCCCCTGGGCACGCAGCACCCGTCAACTCATGCGGCAGACTGGCGCGCTGGCTGCGCCCATACTGGCCCTGCGCCAGCGGGACGAGGCCTCTATCACAACAAAGGCCCGCCGCCGCATCCGTAGCAGCCTGCAATCCGCACTCGGGCTCGAGCGGCCGGCACGAAAGCTGGTAATCGGCGCACTGGCGCTATTGCTGGCGCTGGCTGCTTTCGTACCCGGTCCCGAGCGGGTGGGTGCGCAGGCCGAACTGTTGCCCGCCTACCGGCAGGTCATCAGCGCCCCCTACGGAACGTTCATCGAGCAGGTGCATGTGGAACCCGGCGCGATAGTGAGTCAAGGCGCGCCGTTGCTGACTCTGGATACCCGCGAACTGGCCCTGGAGCGCGACAATCTGGCCAACGAGTTGCTGTCTGCGCGGGCCGAATTTCGCGCCGCCATGGCCGCGCGCGACCGGAAATCCATGGCTGTAGCTCAGGCACGCCAGCAGCAGATCGACGCCAGGCTTTCGCAAATCGATCAACGCATCGAGCGCGCAGGTGTGCGCGCCCCGGTGGATGGCATCATCATCTCAGGCGACCTGCGTCAGAGCCTGGGAGCGCCCGTGGCACGGGGCGATGCGCTGATGGAGATTGCGCCCGCCAACGGCTACAAGGCGGTGTTGTGGGTAGACGAGAAGGACGTTTCACGTCTTTCCGTGGGCCAGCAGGGCGAGCTGTCCATGCGTGCGAGCCCGGCAGACGGAATCGCTTTCGAGATCACTTCCATCCACCCGATCGCCACCCCTGAACAGGGCACCAACCGCTTTCGCGTAGAGACCCGTTTGCTCAGCGAACCAGATTCCCTCAGGCCCGGGCACACAGGCTTCGGCAAGGTCGAGGTTGGTCGTGCGTCCTATCTATCGCTGTGGACGCAGGCGTTTCGTCGCTGGTTTGCACAAAGCTGGTGGGAATGGTTCGGATGAGCTCACCACTGTTCAGCCAGCACTGGTACCGCGTGCGCAACCTCATGCCGCATCTGGCCAACGACGTCATCGCCACACGCCAGGTGCT
>JAUILW010000692.1 GCA_030432795.1 Gammaproteobacteria bacterium | reverse complement strand
ATCATTGAGCAGCGCGTCCGGGTCTGTGTCCAGCTGTTCCTCGAGGTACTCCAGTGCCTCAGCTGGTGCCATGTCGGTCAGTTCGGCGGGATCTTGAGATGGAAGATCGGAGTCGAATTCCCGCGCCAGATAAGCATCGTCCTGCACAGGCGGCTGATCGTGGTCGTCCGCAAACGTCTGGAAGCGGCTCTGCAGCTGCGGAAAGTTCAATCGCTCCCGGCTACCGGCGCGGCTTAGAAGCACGTGATCCGCGTGCACGGCTACGAGCTCGGCGTTGCCAGGTACCAGCTCACCGAGGCGATACAGGAGCCCGCCTTTGCCTTTCTGCGCGATGATAGCGCTGCTGATGCTCTCTTCATGCGGGTTGTCCTCCGCCACGAACACCGCCTGCAGCTCCAGCGGCAGGCGCGTCACCACAGCAGTTTCCTGTGCGGGCGCTTCCTCTGCAGGGGCGTCGGCCACGCCGAACAGATGTCGGTTGACGATGGCGTCGATGTTCACAGCGGGTTGAGCGCTCCGGTTCGGGTGCTGGCGTTCTGCCACGGGTGTATCCGCCGGCTCGCTGCCGGACAGAAAAAACAACACCGCTGTCGCCAGGGTATAAGCGATGCCGGCGATGATGAGCCACTTGGCCGCCGTGGATAGCGGCGCGCTGATCGTTCCGAGTCCTTGCCCCATGCCCCGGAAGCCCCGCCCCAGTACTTGATCCAACACGTTGGTCTACCTCGTAACCGACTGATACTAGAGGAATTGTTCCTCCAGCTCCAGCACGATCTGATGATCCGGGTCGCTGCCCCGCCAGGGCCTGCCCACCATGCGGGTGAGCAGCTTGGTCACGCCCAGGCGATAGTAACCGCCATCCAGTGTTCGAACGTGCAAAAGCGGTGTGGTTCCCCCTTCGCTGAAGACGCGTGCCACTGCGTGCCCCGCGTCATCGGCGAGCTCTGCAAAAAGGGGCGGCAGCTCTGCCCGCTGCATGCCGCCCGCCTCAGGGTAGGTGACCGGCCCCCCCTGCCAGCGCAACGTGCCACGCAGCGCCTCGATCCTGCGGTCGTAGGCGGCCGCGAGGTGCAGCGCCTCCACACGAACATCGCCCGCGAGGGTCATGTCGTAGCTGCCGGCCAGTCGGTTCAATGCGGCGTTGGTGACGAGCCCCTGGAGATCAGCGCCAAAGCCGCTCGGCGTGCCACGCAACGTTCCCTGCAGGTCGATGTCGTCAGATAGTAGTCGTACCCGGTAGGCGAGCTGCAGACCCAGCAGCGCTCCGGGCTCGATCTCCCAGGTCAGCCGCCCGAGGGGGCCTTGATCCACCAGCAGGCGCCCCTGGCCCGACCACAGGCTGCCGGCGGTATCCACCAGATCGACGCCCTGCACCTCGTTGAACGCGTTGCGCAGCATGCCAGCGGGTGCCTTCCAGACGAGCAGTGCTGCCGAAAGCAGCACGATGATGATGATACCGCGGATCACGGCGCCGCCGGGAGCAGGTGCTCGAGCAAGGTCTGGTAGAGGGTTGCCAGGGGTTGCAGATCGGCAATGGCGACGCATTCGTCGATCTTGTGAATGGTGGCGTTCACCGGGCCCAGTTCGACGAGTTGGGTGCCGGTCGGAGCGATGAACCGGCCATCCGATGTGCCGCCAGAGGTGGACAGGCTGCCGGTGACCCCGGTGGCGTGTGCGATGCAGGCCAGAACGGTATCCGTGTAGGCGCCGGGTTCGGTCAGAAATGGCTCCCCCGACAGCGACCAGTCAAACCCGCAGTCGAGTCCGTGTCGGGCGAAGAGCGCCTCGGTGCGCGCTTGCAGTTCTGCCGCAGTCACTTCGGTGGAAAAGCGAAAATTCGCCGTTACCGTCAGCGTTCCCGGAACCACGTTGGTGGCGCCGGTACCGGCCTGAATGTTGGAGATCTGCATGCTGGTGGGCGGGTAAGAGGCGTTCCCCTCATCCCACACCTCAGCGGCGAACTCCGCCAGGGCGGGCGCTGCCAGATGGATGGGGTTGCGCACCTGTTCCGGGTAGGCGACATGGCCCTGCACGCCCTGCACGGTAATCACGAC
>JAUILW010000691.1 GCA_030432795.1 Gammaproteobacteria bacterium | reverse complement strand
GCCGCCGTTACGCAGCCGATCAGCACGGTGTCAGCCACCGCAGCGGCCCGGGAGATCAGGCCTGGGCAGCAGCCGCGGGCGCCTGCGCCTCGGCACGGGCTTTCTTTACCAGTGCCGCAACACGGTCGGACATCTGCGCGCCCACGCCGACCCAGTAGTCCACGCGGTCGAGATCCACACGCAGGCTTTCTTCGCTGCCGCGAGCAACGGGATTGTAGAAACCCACCTGCTCGACGAAGCGGCCATCGCGTCGTTCGGCGCGGTCAGCCACCGTGATGTGGTAGAACGGGTTCTTCTTGGCGCCGTGGCGCGCCAGACGGATTGTCACCATAGAGCGTAGCTTCGCGTTTTCGTGGTTCTGAAGGGCGCCGTATTGTACGGATATCCTCACTGATGTCGAGAACTGCGCGACAGCCGTTTGCGCAACCGGTCGTTATCGACGCCGCGCAGGTGGGCGGCCACCCGCAGCCGCGCCTTGCATCGCCGACAGCCCCCGCATCATTTTCTGCATGCCGCCTTTCTTGGAGAATTTTTTCATCATCTTCTGCATCTGCTTGTGTTGCTTGAGCAGACGGTTGATGTCCGGCACCGACGTGCCGCTACCACGGGCGATGCGTTGCTTGCGGGAGCCGGTGATCACATCCGGAAATCGGCGCTCGTGCGGCGTCATGGAGTCGATGATGACCCCCATGCGCAGGAACTGATCGTCGTTCACCTGCTCCTGTACATTCTTCGGCAGCTGGCTCATGCCCGGCACCTTGTCCATCATGTTGGTGATGCCGCCCATGCTCGCCATCTGATTGAGCTGCTCGCGGAAGTCTTCCAGATCGAATTTGCGCCCTTTTTCCAGTTTGCGGGCGAGCTGCTCTGCCTTTTTCTTGTCGACCTTGCGCTGCGCTTCCTCAATGAGGGACATGAGGTCGCCCATGCCGAGAATGCGGCTGGCAAGCCGATCCGGGTAGAACGGCTCCAGACCGTCGATCTTCTCACCCACACCGATGAACTTGATGGGCTTGCCGGTGATCGAACGCACGGACAGGGCCGCACCGCCGCGGGCATCGCCGTCCGCCTTGGCCAGCACCACGCCGGTAAGGTCGAGCACGTCGTTGAAAGCGCGGGCGGTGTTCGCGGCGTCCTGGCCGGTCATGGCATCCACCACGAACAAGGTCTCGATGGGTTTGAGCTGCGCCTGCAGGGCGCGGATCTCCGCCATCATGTCCTCATCCACCGCCAGCCGGCCGGCGGTATCGACGATGAGCACATCCACAAAGGCGCGTTTCGCCTCCTCCACCGCTCGCTCGGCGATGGCCGACGGCTTCTCATCGGCGCTCGACGGGATGAAGTGCGCCCCAGCCTCGCCTGCCAGGGTCTCCAGCTGCTTGATGGCCGCCGGGCGGTAGACATCCGCAGAGACCACCGCCACCTTTTTCTTCTCACGGGACTTGAGCAGCAGCGCAAGCTTCGCGACCGTGGTGGTCTTGCCCGCCCCCTGCAAGCCGGCCATCAGGATGATGGCTGGCGGCGTGGTCTGCAGGTTGAGGGCGTCATTGGCGTCACCCATCACATGCACGAGCTCGTCGTGCACGATCTTGACGAACTGCTCGCCCGGGTTCAGCGCGGCGTTGACCACCTGCCCAAGGGCGCGGCTGCGCACCTTGTCGGTGAAGTCTTTGACCACCGGCAGCGCCACGTCAGCCTCCAGCAGCGCCCGGCGCACGTCGCGCATGGCGGCGCTGATGTTTTCCTCGGTGAGGCGGGCCTTGCCGGTAAGGCCTTTGAGGGTGTGTGTCAGGCGTTCGCTGAGCGAATCGAACATGTCATCGTTCCGGAATTGTGCTGCTGAAGCCGCGCATTATAGAGCACTGAAGCGCAGACCGAATCCGCGACCGACGGCGCAACAGCCCGGCCTTTCAGCGCTGGCCGGCTTGTGCCACACTGCCGCCGCTGCAACGACTATCGACCTGCCCCCTGGACAACCTCGCACCGCACCTCACGTCGTTACTGGCTGCTGCGCTGTACATCGCAGCGTCGGTCATCATCTGGCGCAATCTGGT
>JAUILW010000690.1 GCA_030432795.1 Gammaproteobacteria bacterium | reverse complement strand
GTGGTGACCCACTAAGCACGCTATCTGCAGCGTGTCGGGCTCGTGGCTCAGACGATCCGCGAGTCCGTCTTCCCCCAATACCGATCCTTGATCAGCCGCTTGTAGAGTTTGCCCGTGGGTAGCCGCGGTAGCTCGTCCATGAAATCCAGGCTCTTCGGCGCTTTGTAGTGCGCCACATGGTCGCGCGTGTAGGCCAGCAGTTCTTCGGCCAGCGCATCGTTTGCTTCGATGCCGTCCGCCACCTGTACCACCGCTTTCACCGCTTCGCCCATCTCCTCGTCCGGCACGCCGACCACAGCGACATCGGCGATCTTCGGATGCAGGATCATGGCGTCCTCGATCTCCTGCGGGTAGATGTTCACCCCGCCGGAAATGATCATGAACGTCGCCCGGTCGGTCAGGTAGAGAAACCCTTCGTCGTCCACATAGCCCACGTCGCCCAGCGCCGACCAGTTGGCGTGATGCGGGTGCTGCGCGCTCGAAGTTTTCTCCGGCGACTTGAAGTAGGCGAACGGCATCTGCGGCAGCTCGAAGTAGACGATGCCGGGCGTACCGTTGGGCAGCTCGTTACCGTCTTCGTCGCACACATGAATGGTGCCGAGCACGGCGCGCCCCACCGTGCCGGGGTGGCTGAGCCACTCCTCGGAGGTGTTGTGGGTCAGGCCGTTCAGCTCCGTGCCGCCGTAGTACTCGCAGATGATGGGCCCCCACCAATCGATCATCTGCCGCTTGATGCCGGCAGGGCAGGGTGCGGCGGCGTGGATGGCTACGCGGTGTGACGACAGATCGAACCCCTCGAGTTCCTCCCGCGGCAGCTTCAACATGCGCGTGAACATGGTGGGCACCCACTGGCTGTGGGTGACGCCGAAGCGTTCGATGGCCGCCAGCGCGCCCACCTCATCGAACCGCGGCATCATTACCACGGTTCCGCCAAGCGCCTGAGCCGCAGTGCAGAAGCCGATGGGCGCGGAGTGGTATAGCGGTGCCGGTGATAGGTACACGGTGTGCTCATCGAACCCCCACAGGGCTTTCTGCAGGGCGCCCACAGGGCCTGCCTCGTCAGAAATCCGGTGTTGGTGCCGGGGCCGGATGATGCCCTTCGGCCGTCCGGTGGTGCCTGAGCTATAGAGCATGGTCTGCCCGGCGGGCTCGTCCGCCAGCCGTTGCGCAGGGTGTTCAGCCACAGCGTTTTCGTACTGCTCGTAACCCGCAACTGCGCCATCCACGGCAAGCCAGTGTGCGCAGCTGGGCGCGAACTCAGGCAGCCGTTTTGCCACCTCGGCGAGCTTGGCAGAAGACACCACCAGCTTCGCCTCGCAGTCGTCGACGATGTAGCCCGCCTCTTCGTCGGTGAGGTAGCGGTTGACTGTGGTGATGTACAACCCGGACCGCAGCGCCGCCCACATCACTTCGAAGTAACGCAGGTTGTTCTCCATGAAGATGGCTACGTGATCGCCTGGGCGAATGCCGCGCGCCCACATGAGTTGGGCGAGGCGATTGGAGCGATCATCGAGCGCGCGGTAGGTCACCGCCTCACCGGTCAGCGCGTGGATGACGGCTGGCTTGTCAGGAAAACGCTGGCTCCAGGTGCCGGGATACATGGTGCCTACTCCTGTGCAAAGTTCAGGCGTGCGCACTCGGCCATCAGCCGGATGGCGGTGCTGTCGCCGGAAATCGTCAGCCCCGTGGCGCCGCTGTCTTCCCAGGCCTTGAAGCGCTGGCGGATGCGATCCGGCGGCCCGAGCAGCGCGCCTTCATCCACAAATTCGTCCGGCACCGCAGCAATGGCCTCCGCCTTACGCTTGGCGAGATAGAGCTCCTGAATACGTTCCGCCGCGTCGCCATAGCCGCGTCGCACCATCATCTCCTTGTGGAAGTTGATGTTCTTATGGCCCATGCCGCCCACGTACAGCGCGATGCCGGGTTTTAGCCGGTCCAGTGCGGCACGCACATCGTCGGTGACCTGCACCTGGGTCATCGCCTGGGTTTCGAACTGGTCGCTGGTTTTACCGGCCTTGTCGAGCCCAGCCTGAATCCAAGGCTCGTACAATGACG
>JAUILW010000689.1 GCA_030432795.1 Gammaproteobacteria bacterium | reverse complement strand
GTACCGCACGGGTGGTGGCAAACCGGCTTCGCGAGACCCCACCGAGCACCGCGCTGCTCTATCAGGCCGACACCAACGTGCGTCTCGGCGCGCACTATCTGGCATGGCTCTCCGAACGTTTCAACGGTCAGATCCCACTGGTTACCGCCGCCTACAACGCCGGCGAGCACCGTGTAGACCGCTGGATCAAGGATCGCGAGGGTGTGGCCATGGATGTGTGGATCGAGGGCATTCCGTTTCGCGAAACGCGCAACTACGTGAAGAACGTGCTGGCGTTCAAACAAGTGTACACACAGCTGCTGGATGCGCCGCGCTCGCGCACCCTGCGAGAGCACGAGCAGGCCGTCGTGGGCCGATGATCGACATCGGCATCAACCTGCTGCACAGCCAGTTCGATGACGACCGCCACACGGTGCTCGATCGCGCCCGAGACGCAGGTGTACACGCGGCTGTGCTCACCGCTACCGACCTGGCCTCAGCCGAGGCCTGCCAACGGTTCATAGAGCTTTACAGCCAAAAACAGGGGCCGGCACTGTACACCACCGCGGGCGTGCATCCCCACGACGCGGCATCGGCACCGGCGGATCTCGCAGAGCGTCTCGAGGTGCTCGCCGCACACCCGGCGGTGGTCGCCATCGGCGAAGCGGGCCTCGACTATCACCGGAATTTCTCGCCGCGCGAGGTGCAGCGCAACGTCTTCGACATACAAGCGAGACTGGCCGAGCGGCTGCAGAAAACGCTGTTCGTGCATGACAGAGACTCCAACGGCGAGGTGCTCGACATTCTCCAGGCTGCCGGCAATACGCCATCACAAGTCATCGTGCACTGCTTCACCGGCGATGCAGCGATGCTCGACGCTTACCTGCAAGCCGGCTACTGGGTCGGCATTACCGGCTGGGTGTGCGACCGGCGCCGCGGCGCCAGCCTCAGGGATATCGTCACCCGCATCCCGCTCGAGCGCCTGCTCATCGAAACCGACGCGCCTTTTCTGCTGCCGCACAACGTGCCCAAGGACATTGCTCACCCGCCACGCGGGCGCCGCAACGAGCCTGCGTACCTGCCCTACGTTGTCGAGCAGTTGGCCACGCTCTACGAGGTCGCTCCTGACGTGCTGGCCTCACAGACCGCAGCCAACGCCAGACAGGCGTTTGCCCTCAACGGTTGAGCAATCGGCGTAACACGGTGGCGTCGAACGGCCAGGCCATTTCCTCGCCGCTCACCTCGAGCACCGGCAGCCGATCGCCTAACCGGTGCAGCAGCCCGTCGTCGTCGGCTACGTCCACCACCTTCAGCGCGCGGCCGTTCAACTCTGGCATACTGAACAGCCAGTCCAACGCCTGTTCGCACAACGTGCAGTGATCTGTCGAGTAGAGAATCAGCATCGACGCCATTATGACCCACTCCGCCCGCTGGGCCGACCCGTTTAGCGCGCAGCGCTACCCGCTGCCGGTGCTCGGCAGCGCCACCTTTACGCCGGCCGCTCAGGGGGTGGAGCTGCGCCTGCCGTTGCCCGAGTTGCCGGCCGATCACATCATCGTGCCGAGCCTGGCGAGCGCCGAGGTCGCCCGATACCAGTGGCGCCTGGAGCACCAGGAGGAGCATTGGCCGCTCCTGCCGGTGCCTTCTGTACGGGATGAGCGGCCCGATCGTCTGCGTCCTGCACCGCGGGTCAGCAGCCACATCGACTGCTGGCACAGCCATGCGACGCTTACCGATGCTGAGCTTGTGCTGTGGTGCGAAAGCGAGCCCGCAACCTACCTGATCGCGCTGAGTGTGCGCCCTTTGGATATCGACGCGCAGCCGCCGCTCGACGCCTGCGCCGTCGCGCCGGTGCCGAGACAACTGAGCCAGATGACCGCGCCTGCAGACATCCGTCTTCACACCTGCTCCCCCACGAGCGCAGCCATGTTGCTGTCAAACGCAGCTCCGGACACCGTGGCCACCCTCTGCCGGGACGAAGCAACCGGCATGTTCGGCAGTTGGCCGCTCGCCGTAAGAGCCGCAGCCAAACACGGCGCAGTAGCTGCCGTGGAAACCTTCACCGATTGGCAGCCGG
>JAUILW010000688.1 GCA_030432795.1 Gammaproteobacteria bacterium | reverse complement strand
AGCGCAGCTGCTCAACCGACACTGGCTGATTACCGACGGCGAGGGCGGCGTGCAGGAAGTGCGCGGCGAAGGGGTGGTGGGCCAGCAACCGGTCATCCCACCAGGGCGCGCGTTTCGCTACACCAGCGGTTGTGTGTTGAGCACGCCGGTGGGCACCATGGAAGGGGAGTACGAGTTTGTCGGTGAGGACGGTGTCCGCTTCGAGGTGAGCATCCCGCGCTTTCGTCTCGCGCAGCCGAACCAGGTGCACTGATGGCAACCTATGTCATCGGTGATGTGCAGGGGTGTTTCCGGGAGCTTGCGGTACTGCTCGACCACCTGCAGCCTGGCACGGACGATCGCCTCTGGTTCGTGGGAGATCTCGTCAACCGCGGGCCGGGGTCGCTGGAAACCCTGCGTCTGGTAAAGAGTCTCGGGTCGCAGGCAGTGTCGGTGCTCGGCAATCATGACCTGCACTTTCTCGCCATCTACTTCGGCGGTCACTCGGCAAAACGGGGTGACACGTTCGATGCGCTGTTGGCGGCAGCCGATGCCGACGAGCTTGCACACTGGTTGCGTACGTTGCCGCTCGTGCATCTGGATGAAGCCCTCGGTGTGACCATGGTGCATGCCGGCATTCCGCCATTCTGGACGCCGAAGCGCGCCGTAGAGCTTGCCGCCGAAGTGCAGGCAGTGCTGTCTGGTGAGGGTTATCTGCACTTTCTTCAAAATCTCTATGGCAATCAGCCAGACCTCTGGCGGGATGATCTGGAGGGTATCGATCGTATCCGTTTGATCACCAACTACTTCACGCGTATGCGGCTCATCGACGGCAGTGGCGCGCTGGATTTTCAGCACAAGGAAGGGCTGGAAAACGCACCGGCCCACCTGACGCCGTGGTATGAGGTGTTCGCCGCGGTGCAGCCCAAGGCGCGTATCGTCTTCGGGCACTGGGCTGCGATCGAGGGTGAGACCGGCTACGACAACATCCAGGCCACCGACACGGGCTGCGTCTGGGGCCGAACCCTTACCGCGTTGTGCATCGAAACCGGCGCCCGAGTGGTTGTACCGGCCGCCAACTGAGTTCGTTGTCGGACATTCCAACGCGGGTAGCACAGGTTTTCCGGTGCTTCCACCCCAATACCTGACTCGTTTGCGGAATTGTGATCCCTGTCTAGGATCAAAGGTATAGGCGAGCGGTAGTTTGATCGCTACCGACACGCCAGCGACGCAAAGGAGAGCGAAGATGGGTGTATTTGAGCATTTCCAGGAGCGCTTCGATTCGACTCAAGAGGAAGAACTCAGCCTTCAGGAATATCTGGAACTGGCCAAGGCAGACCCCAAAGTCTACGCCTCCGCAGCAGAGCGGTTGCTATTGGCCATCGGTGAGCCCGAGTTTGTAGACACTGCCCACGACCCGCGGCTGAGCCGCATATTTTCCAACAAGATCATCAAGCGCTACCCGGCCTTCGACGAGTTCTACGGAATGGAGGAGGCCATCGAGCAGATCGTCTCCTTCTTCCGTCATGCAGCCCAGGGGCTCGAAGAGCGCAAGCAGATTCTCTACCTGCTCGGCCCCGTTGGCGGTGGTAAGTCGTCCCTGGCGGAGAAGCTCAAAGCGCTGATGCAACGCCTGCCTTTCTACGCCATCAAGGGCTCGCCTGTGAACGAGTCTCCCCTGGGGCTCTTTGATCCGGCGGAAGACGGCAAAATCGTCGAAGAGGATTACGGCATCCCGCGCCGCTACCTCAAGGGCATCATGTCCCCATGGGCGGCTAAGCGGCTCAAGGAGTTTGGCGGCGACATCAGCCAGTTCCGCGTGGTGAAGCTCTACCCCTCCATTCTCGACCAGGTGGCGATCGCCAAGACCGAACCGGGAGACGAGAACAACCAGGACATCTCGGCGCTCGTGGGCAAGGTCGACATTCGTATGCTCGAGGAGCACGCACAGCACGATCCGGATGCGTACGCGTTTTCCGGCGCGCTGTGTAAGGCCAACCAGGGGCTCATGGAGTTCGTGGAGATGTTCAAAGCGCCGATCAAGGTGCTGCACCCTCTGCTCACGGCTACCCAGGAAGG
>JAUILW010000687.1 GCA_030432795.1 Gammaproteobacteria bacterium | reverse complement strand
TTGCTCTGCAGATGCTCTTCGCGGCTGAAGTACAGCCACCACATGGCGAAGACAATGACCACGGCCGACATCGCGATATGCGCGAAGGCCACCTCGGTGGCGCCACCGGCCAACTGCCGCAAAGACATCGCCCCCGCCAGCAACGTCTCGCCGAGCACGATGATGTTCAACAGGCCGTAGCGTTCGATGATGTGATGGCGGTGCCATGGCGTGTTGTGGCTGCGCTCGGCAACCACGGGCACCGCGAGCTCGATCACCACGCCGATTGCGAACAAGCTGTACAGGTACGCTGGCGCCAGCGGCTGCATCATCAGGAACGCCACCCAGTAGACCTGTGCAAGAGCGATTCCGATGGCATAGACCAGCGTGCAGCGCCGCCTTTGCTGATCGTGGGCACTGGCACGCAGCCACAGGGCCACCATGCCGACACGCATGACGACGTAGCCAAGCACCAGCATGGTCAGATTTCCGTGCTCGAACAGGGTGCCAAGCCCGGCCGCCATGATCAGCGATCCGCTCATGATCACCATGGTCAGGACCCGGAACAAGGCGTCGTCGTTGTCGTAGGCGGAGGCATACCAGGTGTAGTTCATCCATGCCCACCAGATCGCGAAGAAGGCCAGCACGTAGGTCGCCAGACCCTCGACGGCGTGATCGGCCGAGATGGCGTGGTGCAGGCCAGCGGCAGCGGCGGCGATGGCAATCACCGAAACCAGGTCGAAAAACAGTTCCAGCGGAGTGGCGGCTCGGTGCGCCTCGTGCGGGTCGCGAGGCTGCGGCGGTCGATCGAATCCGGTCATGGGCGCATGGTTGGGCAGGCAACAGAGAATCGTTTGCGGTTTCGGCGCACCCGACGGTGAGGACTTTGCCAACGCCATCTTCACCATACCCCCCGCATTCCGTTGCCGAGGCCGCGCGGCCGAACCAGGCTGGAATTCTAGCATCGACGGCGGCGATCCGGTGATTGTCGGGCAGGTCGGGTCAACCCGGCCCCGTTCGTTGACATGTTGTCGTCAAACCCGTCTAAATACCCCCATGGAACTCGCATCGTTGCAGCAACGATGGCAGGAGCTGATCTCCGCCGTGCTGGCCTGGGCCACCAGCCCGGCGTTCTACGCCCAGCTCGGGCTCATCCTCTGCGCCGTGGTCATCGCCTGGTCGCTGTCCGCAGCGCTCAAGCGGCACGCCTCGCTGTTGACCACGCCGCCCGCCCCCGGTCCCTGGCGCCCCCTGCGCAGTCTCGTCTTCCGCGCCAGCTACCTGCTCTTCCCGTTGCTGGTGATCTTCTTCCTCGGTGTCGCGGTGGAAATCAGCGACCGCGCCCTGGACGGTGGCTGGCTGGTGCGCATCAGCCAGGGACTCGCGGTGGTCTTCGGGCTCTACTCGGCGATCTCCCGCTTCATCAAGTACCACGTCATCGACCTGGTGCTGAAATGGCTGCTGGTGCCGGTGGCGGTGCTGCAGGTGTTCGGCTGGCTCGACGACGTTACCACCTACCTGGACAGCATCGACCTTCAGATCGGCAACATCCGCCTGTCCCTGTACGGACTTGCCCGCGCGGTGATCTTCGGCTCCGTGCTGTTCTGGCTGGGCCGCATCTCCAACCATGCCGGCCAGCGCATGATCCGTCGCCAGGAAGACATCGACGCCGGCACCCGCGAAGTCTTCGCCAAGCTGTTCCAGGTGGTGCTGGTCACCGTGCTGTTCCTGGTGCTGCTGCAGATCATGGGCATCAACCTCACCGCGCTGGCGGTGTTCGGCGGCGCCCTCGGCGTCGGCCTGGCCTTCGGCCTGCAGTCCATTGCTTCGAACTTCATCTCCGGCATCATCATCCTGGTGGACCGCTCGATGAAGATCGGCGACTACATCGAGCTCGACGACGGCCGCGCCGGCACCATCCGCGAGATCAACATGCGCTCCACCCGGGTGGAAACCTTCGACGGCAAGGACGTGATGGTACCCAATGAGCACTTCATCACCACCCGCTTCGTCAACTGGACCCACCACAACGTCAACCAGCGCTACGCGTTGCAGTTCCAGGTGGCCTACGACACCGAC
>JAUILW010000686.1 GCA_030432795.1 Gammaproteobacteria bacterium | reverse complement strand
ACCAGCGCGTTCATCAGCTCCGCAAACGGTAGGCCGATGGCGGCAGCGGCATCCGGGTAGAGGCTGGTGGGGGTCATCCCCGGCAACGTATTCACTTCGAGCAGCACGATCTCTTCCTCATCGGTGACGATGTAGTCCGCACGCGACAGATCGCGCAGCCCAAGCGCTCGGTGCGCGGCGACGGTGATGTCGCTGAGGCGGGCAAGGCAGGCCTCAGACAACGGCGCCGGCAGGACGTGCTCGCTGGCGCCTGCGGTGTAGCGGTGCTCGAAGTCGTACCAGGTATCTACCGCGGTGCGCACCTCGATGGCTGGCAGCGACCGGGCGGTTTCGCCGTGCAGGTCCAGGATCCCTACGGTGACCTCTTTGCCGAGCACATAAGGCTCTGCCAGCACCGCACCTCCGGCGGCCAGACCGCTGATGATCGCGGCGGCGACGTCGCCACCGTTCGGCAGCGGCGTGACGCCCAGCGCCGATCCCTGGGCGCAGGGTTTGATCACAACCCGTGGTCCGAGCGTGCGCACGACGTGTTCGGCTGCCTGTTGCGGGTCGCTGCCTGCGGGTATCAGCACTTCTTCCGCAACCGGCAGACCGGCAGCGCGGAACACCGCCTTGGCTATGCTCTTGTCCATGGCCACGGCTGAGCCGTGCACACCGGCGCCCACGTAGGGCAGGCCCAGCATTTGCAGGTAACCCTGCACCGTGCCGTCCTCACCCGGCGGCCCGTGCAGCGCGGGAAACACGACATCGGGTGCAGCGGCCAGCAGGTTGTTCGTCAAATCGGCATCCAGCTCGATTCGCGTCACGGTGTGGCCGCAGGCGGCGAGCCCGGCGGCGACTTCCCGCGCGGATGTGCGTGACACCTCCGCTTCCTGGGTGTAGCCGCCCTGTAGCACGGCAATCTTCAACGCTGTCCCAGTCATTGCGGACGCAGCCCCCGACGGTCGTGCACCCGCGACCAGCGTTCGTGATCGCGCCAGGCACCGGCGATGTAGAGAAAATCACGGCTGAGGCCCTCATTCTCGAAGCCACAGCGACGCACGAGTTCGAGGGAGCGATCGTTGTCTGGCTGGATGTTGGCTTCGAGCCGGTGCAGCCCCATGCGCTCAAAGGCATGTCGGCAAACCAGCTCCAGACCGTGGGTCATGTAGCCAAGGCCGGTATAGGGCGCGCCCACGTAGTAGCCGAGGCTGGCGCTGAGAAAGGAGCCGCGCACGATGTTGTTGAGGTTGATCACGCCAACGATGGCGTCGGAGAGACGCTCGCAGATCAAAAGCCCCGTGTGGTCGTCGCGGGAAAGTCTGCGCAGATAACTATCGAACATGGGTCCGGTGGTCGGCGGCGAGATCCACGGGTGGTGCAGCTCTACGCTCCTCTGCATGAGATCGAGAAACTCCGTGCGATCGGCCGACATCAGCGGCCGGATGTACACGCGCGGCTCTGCCGCTGTCTGGCTGATGGGCTCGCTCATGATTCGTTGTTGCCCTCCAGCAGAAAGATATCCCAGAGGGTCGGCGGGATCAGTGCCAGGCCGAATACCATGAACAGCACCGGGTGCAGCGTCGGGAAGTGCTCGAGGGACAGAAAGCCTTCGAAGCCAAAGCCGGCAGCCTGCCAGCGCAGCAGGCCCCAGGTGGTGAGCGCAAACGCGATGGTCAGCAGCACAAATCGCAGAAAGTACCTCATGGGGCGATGATATAGCTTGCGCCGCGATGTGCCAGCCATGCGCGTGTGAACTGCGTGGCATCGTAGCTTCTGGGCACCGTTTCCGGGCGGTCAGCGGCGGGATCGTGCACGAGCACATGCCCGTCGCGCACGCCGTACACCACGACCAGATGGCCTCCGGTTCTGGCCAGCGGGGCGCCGGAGAGGGCGCCTTCGGAGAAGCGGATCGACGCGCAGAAGGGGAGCCCGGCTGCCAGTACCTCGAGCGCCGGCTGCCAATCGGTGAAGGTTTCCACGGCAGCTACTGCGCCGTGTTTGGCTGCGGCTCTTACGGCGAGCGGCCAACTGCCGAACATGCCGGTTGCTTCGTCCCGGCAGAGGGTGGCCACGGTGTC
>JAUILW010000685.1 GCA_030432795.1 Gammaproteobacteria bacterium | reverse complement strand
TACGACAGCGCCTACCTGATCGCTGCCGGCCTGTTTCTGGCGAGCGCGCTGCTCGTGCTGCTGCTAGGACGCTACCCACAGAGGTTCGACCCATGAGATACGCCATCAAGACCGCGCCGCAATACACCCGCTGGGAAGACATGCTGGCCGTGTGGCAAGCCGCAGACCAGCTGCCCGTGTTCGAATCCGCCTGGAACTTCGACCACTTCTACCCCATCAATGTGCCGGACACGACCGGCCCCTGCATGGAAGCCTGGACCACCCTCACAGCGCTCGCCCAGGCCACCCAACGCATACGCATCGGTTGTATGGTGAGCGGCGTGGTCTACCGGCACCCGGCGGTGCTCGCCAACATGATCGCCTCGCTGGACATCATCTCCGCAGGGCGCCTGGAGATCGGCCTCGGCGCTGGCTGGAGCGAGGAAGAGTGCGAGGCCTACGGTATCCATCTTGGCACGCTGAAAGAGCGCTTCGACCGGTTCGATGAGGCGTGCGCCGTGTTGCACGGGCTGCTCACGCAGGAGGTCAGCAACTTCGACGGCCGCTACTTTCAGCTGCGCGATGCCCGCTGTAACCCGCCGCCGCTGCAGAAGCCACACCCACCGCTGTGCATCGGCGGCAATGGCGAAAAACGCACCTTCCCGAACGTCGCCCGCTATGCAAACCACTGGAACTACGCCGGTTTCGATGTCGAAGGGTTCGTGGCCAAGCGCGCTGCGCTGCATGCACAGTGCGTAGCGCAGGGGCGCGACCCGGCCGACATCATGACAAGCGTTCACCAACCGGTGCAGTGGGACAACCTGAGCGCGACGGAAGCATCGGTGCGAGCGTTCAAAGCGGCGGGATTGGACCTGCTGATCTTCTATCTGCCGCCGCCGCATGAAGCCGCGGCGCTGGGGCCGCTTGCCGACCTGGCGGAAAGGGTTGGTTAATCCGCCTCAGCCACTACAGACAAAGAGGTAAACGCATTGCCCGTTGCAGACTACCGCCTGACCGATCCAGCGGTGATGGCAGATCCATACCCGTTTTACGCCGCACTGCACGAAGAGAACGCGCGGGCTGTTGAGGTACCGGGCGTCGGTTACTGGGTTGGCCGTATGAACGACGTGCGCAGCTGCGCGCGCAACACGACCGTGTTCTCCAACAGCTACTTCGGCGACGCCGGCCCGCTGCCTACCGGGGTGAACGCCGACCCGCTGCAGCCGGATGTGCAGGCACTGTTCGACAGCGGACCAACAGTGGTGAACGCGTTATGGACCACCGATCCGCCGGTGCACAGCCAGCACCGCAAGCTCGTGAACGTCGCCTTCACACGACGCTGGGTGGAAGAGCGCAGCGCCGGCATCCGCGCCATTGCTGACGAGCTTCTCGACGCGCTGGCCGGCGCCGCACAGTTCGACGCCATCGCAGACTACGCCGTGCAGATCCCGCTGCTGGTCATCGCCGACGCGCTCGGTGTTCCGCGTGCCGATCGCGAGCAGTTCAAACACTGGTCAGACGACATACTGGCGGGCAACCTGGACGTATTGGACCACCAGCGCCGTCTGCAGGTTGCGCGATCCTGGGTGGACGCCACGCGCTACTTCGTCGACATCATCGAATCACGGCGGCGCAACCCACAGGACGACCTCATCAGCCGGCTGGCCACCGCAGAGGTGGACGGTGAGCGCCTGGAAAACGCTGAGATTCTGCCCATCGTCTCCACGCTCCTGCTCGCGGGAAACGAAACCACCACCAACCTGATCGGCAACAGCATCGTCCGCCTGCTCGAAGAACCCGCCTTGGAACATCGCCTGCGGGATCGACCGCAAGACATCGAGCCGTTCCTGGAAGAGGTGCTGCGACACGATGCGCCGGTTCAGTGCCTCTACCGGGTTACCCGCGCGCGCTTTCGGCTGGGAGACGTGGAGATTCCCGAGGGTGCCCAGGTCATGCTGGGTTGGGGCTGTGCCGGCCGGGATCCGGAGTTCTTCGACGATCCGGCGCGGTTCGACATGGATCGGTACAACCTCAAAGAACACGTGGGCTTCGGCTACGGTCCGCACCTGTGCGTTGGCCTCGG
>JAUILW010000684.1 GCA_030432795.1 Gammaproteobacteria bacterium | reverse complement strand
TCACGCTCGGCATCCAGGGCCCGCAACTCGGCCAGCACCTCGTGATCCAGCCAGCGGCAGCTGTCGGCATCCATGCAGGCATCCGGGAGTCTGCGCCCCAGCGCCACGGACACGTCGGCGACGGGCAGCAACCTTTCTTCGTTGTCGACGAAGGCCAGCATGCGCCGGCCATCGTCAACGTGGCACAGGTTCGCGATTCTCACGGCGACGAAACTAGAACAGGTCCAGCGGCACGCGTTCACCCAGCGTGCTCCAACCGATCATCAGCAAGGTGGCCTCCGATTCTGCCTGCATGGGCCTGTACTGCTCGCCGCTTGGCAGGATGAAGTAGGACAGCTTGTCGAAGGACCCGCCATCGAAGGCGAGGTTGCCCTCCACCAGGAACACCGCGCGGTGTCCCACCGGAGTGGACGCGGGCAACTCGGCTCCGGCGGCGATGCGCACCATCTTGATGTTCGGACCGGTTTCAAAAAAGTAGGCCAGGTCCTTGACCGAAACGCCCTCGGCGGCGGGCCACTCGCGCCATGGGAAGCCGGCTGAACGAAGCACCACGTAGCTGTTCAATCGTGGCTTGGGATACTTGATCTTCTCCCCGGTAATGCGCTCGAGAATGGCCTCGTAGGCATCCCGCTTGCGGCCACTGGCAAAGGTGTACACGCCTTCCTCGAACGTTCCCGTCTTCGCCAGGTCGCGCTGCGCGTCGACCACGTCGTCGGGATCCGGGTAGGGTATGCCGGAGGGGCCTTCGAACTGGATGTCGGCGAAGTGCAGTTGCTCGCCGGTATCCACCGGCTTGATCGGGCCGTAGTACGCGCCTTCGGGAATGTACAGGCAGTCACCCGGCTCGTAGACCTCGTGGCCGTACTTCATTTTTCCGGAGAGCACGTAGCGCACCTGCTGGAAGGTATGCCGATGCCGGGGAGAGTGGTAGTACGGCTCGGCGTACAGGCTGCCGATACGGGCACCGATTTGACGATCCTTGTCGAAGAAGCCCTGGTAACGCTGGTTGTATCCTGGCCGGACGCCGATATCTACCCAGGGCAGGTCCGCCTCGCGGACGCCGGTTGGACCGGGAATGCTCATGGTCGTGTTCTCCTCATCGATAGTCGGGGCAGGCCATACCCCGGAAAAGCGGTTGGTTCAACGCCCCCAGGCCACCGGGAGGCGGTACAGACCGTAGATCTGCGAATCGTACTTGAACGGCAGCGAGGTCACGTCGTCGGCCAGGCGCAGATCAGGGAACTTCACGAACAGCTTGCGAAAGACCACGTCCAGTTCCAGCCGCGCAAGACCCTGTCCGAGACAGCGATGAATGCCGTGGCCGAAGGTCACGTGGTGACGTGCGTCCCGGGTAATGTCGAAGCGATCGGCTTCGGCGAACTGTGCCTCGTCGCGGTTGGCCGACGCCGACACCGCGAACACGCCGTCACCCCTTGCGATCTGCACGCCGGCGATCTCGACATCCTCCAACGCCACCCTGCGCGGGG
This sequence comes from Gammaproteobacteria bacterium, assembly GCA_030432795.1. GTDB lineage: Bacteria > Pseudomonadota > Gammaproteobacteria > Pseudomonadales > Azotimanducaceae > SYFY01. The sequence goes on along the minus strand of JAUILW010000684.1, from coordinate 580 downwards.
CGAACTGCACCGGCGACAGGTAGCGGAGCATTTCCTCGATGGCCGAGGGCAGCAACGACATGTCGGCTTTCAGCTTCTCGAGCTGATCCGGGTTCTCGAGCAGCAGCAAGGTGCCCAGACCAATCATGTTGGTTGTCGTATCATGTCCCGCGCGCAGGATCATCGAGCACATGTCGGCCAGCTCGTCACGTCCCAGGTTGCCAGGCACCACGTGCTCCTGGATGACCCTCGTCAGCATGTCATCTCCGGGGTTGCGTTCCTTCTCGTCGATCAGCTGGCGACAGTAGGCGACAAGGTCGTTCGCGGACTTCGCGGCTTCCTCGGCGGACTGCGACAAGCCGTGACGGCCCGCGGCGCACTTCATGATATAGGTGTGATCCTCGTACGGCGAGCCGAACAGATCGCACATCACCAGTGCGGGGAGTTCGACGGCGAGGTCGGCGACGAGATCGGCCGGCGAACCCTTGGCCTCCATGGCATCGAGCAACTGGTCGGTGAGTCGCTCGATCTCCGGTCGCATGGCGTTGATGCGGCGGGCGGTGAACTCGCGTGTGACCATGCGACGGAAATGGTCATGACG
>JAUILW010000071.1 GCA_030432795.1 Gammaproteobacteria bacterium | reverse complement strand
AGTGATCTCTCATTAGCAGCTACTTAGAGCTGCTTCACGTCGATGCGTTGGAGGCCGAGATTGTTCCCGTCGAGCATCTTGTCGGCGCGATAGCTTGAGCGTACCAGCGGTCCGGAGGCCACCTCAACGAACCCTGCCTCGAGCCCCCAGGTGCGGTACACCTCGAACTGCTCGGGAGTCACCCAGCGATTCACCGGCAGGTGGTTGCGGGTTGGGCGCAGGTATTGCCCCAGCGTCAGCACGTCCACGTGGTGGGCGCGCAGGTCGTGCATGGCGGCGCGAATTTCCTCGTCGGTTTCGCCGATGCCGACCATCAGGCTCGATTTGGTGAGGATGTGCGGGCGGTGTGCTTTTGCGTGGGCCAGCACGTTCAGGGTTTGCGCGTAGCCTGCCCGGGGATCACGCACCACATGCGTGAGCCGCTCTACCGTTTCCAGGTTCTGGGCGAATACGTCCAGGCCTGAATCCACGACCGTCTCCACATCCTGCATGCGGCCGGAAAAGTCCGGCGTCAGCGCCTCTACTGCCGTATTGGGGTTGAGCGATTTGATGGCGCGTACCGCAGCGGCATAGTGCGCCGCGCCGCCGTCGGGCAGGTCGTCGCGGTCCACAGAGGTGAGCACGACATAGGCCAAGCCCATCAGGCGGACGGATTCCGCCGCGTTGGCGGGTTCCTGCGGATCCAGCCAACCGTTGGGGTTGCCGGTGTCCACGGAGCAGAAGCGGCAGGCGCGGGTGCATACCGCACCCATCAGCATGATGGTCGCGGTGCCGTTGTCCCAGCATTCACCGATATTCGGGCAGTGCGACTCCTCGCAAACCGTCGCCAGCCGGTGCGCTTTGACGGTGCGTTGCACCGATTTGTAGCGTTCGCCGCCGCCGAGCCGTACACGCAGCCACGGCGGTTTTCTGCCGCTGGTGACGTCAGCGTTGGCATTGCGCTTGATGCCGTCCTTGATGGCGGCAAAACCGTGCTCCGTGGTGAACTTTTCACCACTGAGCGGGCCGGCCGGGCGGGAGGCGGTTGAATCTGTGCTCATGGTCAGATTTTAGCGTCTTTTTGGCTCAATAAAGTGTTGCATTACTGTCACGAGTTGTCGGTTATAATCCGGCGTGTTTCCTGCCCGATTTCTTATCTGAGTGGTCTTGAGTAGTCGGCAATCGATAGGAGTCCGCGCTGATTGGTGAGCTGGGGATAGCGCGGCAAGATAACCGACCTTTGTGAGGCGACTTATGAAAATCTATGTAGGCAATTTGCCGTGGCGCGTTGACGACGCGGAACTGGAGCAGATGTTCTCTCCGTTCGGCTCCGTTGACTCAGCTCGCGTCATTACCGACCGCGAAACGGGCCGCTCACGCGGTTTCGGCTTCGTGGAAATGAGCAATGCGGATGCGCAGAACGCCATTTCCGAACTCAACGGCAAGGACATGGGCGGCCGTCCGCTGCGTGTCAACGAAGCCAACGAGCGCCCGCCGCGTCGCGGCGGTGGCGGTGGTGGCGGCGGCGGCGGTCGTTTCTAAACTCCCAACCCACCGTCCAGTAGTGTTCTGTCGGCTCGGCGTATGACTTTACGTGTTTCGCTGAGCCACAAGACAAGCTATCACTACGATCGTGTCGTGGAGCTGGGTCCGCAGGTTGTACGCCTGCGTCCGGCTCCACACACACGGCAAAACATCCTGGGGTACGGTCTTTCTGTCCGCCCCGAGCCGCATTTTCTGAACTGGCAGCAGGACCCTTTCGGCAACTACCTCGCGCGCATCGTCTTCCCGGAGCGCGTTCGCAGTTTCGAGGTGGAGGTGGCGTTGACCACCGAGCTTGCGGTGTTCAATCCTTTCGATTTCTTTCTCGAGCCAGACGCCGAGCATTTTCCCTTCGTCTATGACGACGCCTTGCGCACCGATCTTGCCGCCTACCTCAAGCCGGCGCACGACGGTCCGCTGTTGCGATCCTGGTTGGCGGGTATCGATCGTCGCCAGTGTCCGCTGGTGGAGTTTCTCGTAGAGCTCAACCGCCAGGTTGCGGAACACGTGGAGTACGTCATTCGCATGGAGCCGGGTGTGCAGGACCCGGAGGAAACGCTCGAGCGACGTCTGGGTTCGTGTCGGGACAGCGCCTGGTTACTGGTGCAGATCATGCGGCATCTGGGCATCGCCGCGCGTTTCGTTTCCGGCTATCTGATTCAGCTGAAGCCCGACGTTGTGTCCCTGGACGGTCCGTCCGGCACCGACCACGACTTCACCGACCTGCACGCCTGGACGGAGGTGTACCTGCCCGGTGCGGGCTGGGTCGGGCTCGATGCAACCTCAGGACTCCTGGCAGGGGAAGGTCACATTCCACTGGCGTGCACGCCGTCGTTCGCTTCAGCTGCTCCGATCACGGGCACCATGGAAGCAGGGGCGGAAGTGGCGTTCGCCTTCGACATGCAGGTCAGCCGTGTGCTGGAAACGGCGCGGGTGACAAAACCGTACACCGAGGCACAGTGGCGCGAGGTCAATGCGCTCGGTGATCGCGTGCAGGCTGATCTGGATGCGCAGGATGTGCGCCTGACCATCGGCGGTGAGCCGACTTTCGTGGGGATCGATGATCCGGATGCTGCAGAGTGGAACACCGAAGCGCTCGGGGAGCACAAACGCGCCCGTGCTGAAGATCTGGCGCGCAGGTTGCTTACCCGCTTCGCGCCGGGGGGTATGCTGCATGTGGGGCAGGGTAAACATTATCCCGGCGAGCAACTGCCGCGCTGGGCTTACTCGATCTACTGGCGCGCAGATGGCGTGCCGCTCGGTGGCGCTGCGTCGTGTGCACCAAAAACCGTGGATCCGCAGCGCTTCGGTCGAGGCGTGGCTGCGCGTTTGTCACTCGCAGGTGAGGCGGTGCAGCCGGTGTACGAAGATCCCTGGGAAATCATCGCCGCCGAGGACAAGCTGCCGCTGGACGTGGCGCTGGAAGACAATCAGCTCGACGATCCACTCAAGCGAGCGCGCCTGGCGCGGCTCGCCACGCAGGGCATTGGGGGGCCGGTAGGCGCTGTGCTGCCGGTGCAGCGCTGGCAGAGTCGCGATGGGAGGCCGAGGTGGCGCACCACCCGCTGGAAGACGCGCGGAGGTCGCCTGTGGCTTGTGCCTGGTGATGCGTCCGTGGGCTTTCGCCTGCCGCTGAAGTCGCTACCTTACCTTTCACACACTCAGTATCCGCACGTGGTGCCGCAGGACCCTTCCGTTGAGCGGGCACCCCTACCAGACACGCGCCATGTGCAGCCATTTCTCGCTACTGGCGAGGTTCCGGCGCAGCAGGAGATTGTCGAGCAGACGCTGGATGACAATTCCAGCGAAGTTCGCACGGCGCTGACGTTCCAGTGTGCTGACGGAGTCCTGCGCGCCTTCATCCCCCCGGTAGCATCGCTGGAAGACTACCTGGAGCTTCTGGCTGCGGTGCAGGACACCGCTGCTGAGCTGGAGGTCGCGCTCGTCGTGGAAGGGTATCCGCCACCGCAGGACCCGCGCCTGCACGTGCTCAAAGTGACGCCGGACCCGGGCGTGATAGAGGTAAACGTGCATCCTGCCAACGGCTGGCAGGAGTTGGTGCACACCACATCGAGCCTGTACGAAGAGGCGCGCCTGGCGCGCCTGCAGACGCAGAAATTCATGGTGGATGGGCGCCACACCGGTACCGGAGGTGGCAATCATGTGGTTGTTGGTGGCGCGACACCAGGGAACTCGCCGTTTCTGCGCAGGCCCGATCTGTTGAAGAGCATCATTGCTTTCTGGCAGCAGCACCCGTCGCTGTCATACCTGTTCTCCGGCTTGTTCATCGGTCCCACCAGCCAGTCGCCGCGCATCGATGAGGCGCGTATGGACAGCCTTTACGAGTTGGAACTGGCCATGGCGCAGGTGCCGGGGCCCGGCGCGGAGTCCGTGCCGCCGTGGCTGACTGACCGTTTGTTCCGAAATCTGCTCATTGATGTGACGGGTAACACGCACCGAGCAGAGATCTGCATCGACAAGCTGTTCTCTCCGGACTCCCCCACCGGCCGACTGGGTCTAGTGGAGTTTCGCGCCTTCGAGATGCCGCCGCATGCGCAGATGAGCCTGGTGCAGCAGCTTCTACTCATGGCGGTGATCGCCGAGTTCTGGGCAGCGCCGAACAGCGTGCCGCTGGTGCGCTGGGGTACACGCCTGCACGATGAATTCATGCTGCCGCACTTCGTGCGCAGCAATTTACGAGACGCGCTGTCACGGCTCACCCGGCACCAGCTCGACGAGCGATGGTTTGAACCGCATTTCGAGTTCCGTTTCCCGAGCTTTGGCGGCATCGACCACGATGGGATGCACCTGGAATTGCGTCAGGCGCTGGAGCCGTGGCATGTGATGGGTGAGGAGGGCGCCATCGGCGGCACGGTACGTTACGTGGACTCTTCCGTTGAGCGCCTGCAGGTGCGGGTGACGCAGTTCGACCCTGGGCGTTATCAGGTGGTGTGCAATCGTCACGTGGTGCCGCTCACGCCCACCGAACGACCCGGCGAGTTCGTCGGCGGCGTCCGCTTTCGTGCCTGGCAGCCGTCTTCCAGCCTGCATCCCAACATTCCGGTGAACGTGCCGCTGGTGTTCGACCTGTACGATCTGCATAACGGCCATGCAGTGGCTGGCTGTACCTATCACGCAAGCCACCCGGGCGGGCGCAACTTCGATACGTTACCGGTGAACGCCTATGAGGCTGAGAGCCGGCGTCTGGCCCGCTTTCAGCCATTCGGAACAACCGGACTTCGCTACCAACCCCGCGAACTCACCGCGCGGCCGGAATTTTCCTGCACGCTGGATCTGCGCCGCAGCGGTCTCGCTTGAGATCCCCTCAGGCGGTTTCCTGAAACTGCAGCCGGTGCAGCGTGGCGTAGAGCCCATCTGCCGCCAGTAACTCATCGTGCGTGCCAATCTCCTCGATGTGGCCGTCCTGCAGCACCAGCACCCGGTCTGCCTCCTGGATGGTCTGCAGCCGGTGGGCGATGAGGATCGAGGTTCTGCCCGCCGTCAGTTTGCGCAAGGCGTCCTGAATGAGCAGCTCGGTTTCCGTGTCGATGCTGGCGGTAGCCTCGTCGAGTATCAGGATCTCCGGATCAGCTGCGAGCACCCGGGCGAAAGCCAGCAGTTGCCGTTGACCCTGGGAGAGGTTCTGGCCGCGTTCTGACAGCGGTGTCTCGTAGCCCTTCGGCAGGGCTGAGATGAAGGTGTGGGCGTTGACTTTTTTTGCCGCGTCGATGGCCTTGTCTCGAGTAACCTCCGGGTTTCCGAGCGCGATGTTGTCGTAGATCGTGCCGGAGAAGATGTGGAAGTCCTGCAGCACCACGCCGATGCGGCGGCGCAGGTCGCGGGTGTGGATACGATTCAGGTCGAAGCCGTCGAGGTAGATCAGCCCGTCGTCGAAGTCGTAGAAGCGGCTGAGCAGGCGGATCAGTGTGCTTTTGCCGGAACCGGTGGGGCCAACGATGGCAAGCTTCTCACCGGGCTCGATGGTGAACGTCACGCCCCGCAGGATCGGCACGCCGGGATCGTAGCCGAAGTGCAGATCCTTGAACTGCAGGCGTCCGGCGAGCCTGGGTGGCAACGTCACCGGCTCGGCCGGCTCGTGGATTTTTTCGTCCCAGTCCAGCGCCTGGAAGATTCGCTCGCCGCTGGCCATGGCGCGGAACAGGATATTGGTCTGCTCGCCGAGCACGACTACCGGATGAAACAGCATGTTGATGAACTGCGTGAACAGCACTACCTCGCCGAGGGTCATGTAGCCCTGCACGGCCTGGCCGCCGCCGTACCAGATGACCACGCCGATGGCGATGTGCGCCATGGAGTCGGTAAACGCACCGTACAGCGTCTCGACGCGCGCGCTGCGCAGCTCATGGGCTCGGTTTTCGACGTTGATGGCGTCGTATCGCTCGAGGTTCTTCGCTTCCCGGCCGGAGAGTTGCACCACCGTCATGCCGGCCAGATTTTCCTGCATGTCCTGGTTGAGCGACGACAGTGTCTGCCGCACCAGCCGAAACAGCTTGGAGGTGGCGCGACGGAACAGCCCCGTCACCCCGCCCATGACCGGCAGCGCGAGCAGCAGGATGAGCGTCAGCGGTACGTCGATGCTGAGCATCACCGTCAGAGCCACGAAAAACGGTACGAACTCGCCGATGAGCGTGCCGACGCCGCGCAGCAGCTCGTAGAGCGCTTCCACATCGTTGGTTACGCGGGTCATTACCCGGCCGACGGCGACGCGGTCGTAGAACGACGACGGGCGTGTTTCCAGGTGGTCGAACAGATCCTGCCGCAAATCCCGTAGCCCTTTGATCACCGAGGTGATCAGGGTCATGCGGTGCCAGTGGCCGGTGCTGGCCCAGCCAAGCTGCAACGCCGCGTAGATCAGGCAGGCGGCGAGCAGGGGATGCATACCACCCACATCCGCAATCCAGTGGGTGAGATCGGTCATGCCGAAATCCGGCCGTTCGGTATCGTTGCCCTGAATCAGGCCGTCGATGACGACCAGTGAGATGACGATGGGCATGAGTACCTGCAGGCTCGACATCACCAGCACCAGCACAGCGCTTACGAGAAAAGTCACGGAGTAGGGGCGCATCCATCGCAGCAAACGGCGCAGCAGCTGCAGGTTCAGCGCCGCACCCGTGAGTTCAGCCTCGAACAGTGAGTAGTCCCGTTGCTTTGTCACGGTGTGCTCCCCAGACCCTCGAAGTCGCCTTCATCCGCGCCTTCCCGCTGTACGCGTTCGAGTTCGGAGTACCAGCCACCGCGGGCGAGTAGCGCATCATGGGTGCCGGACTCGATGATGCGACCGGCATCCAGCACGACGATTCGATCCGCATGGCGGGCGGTGGATACGCGGTGGGAGACGACGATGGTGGTTTGCCCCTGTCTCAACCGCTTCAACTCGGCAAGGATGTGTTCCTCGGTTTCCGTGTCCACACTCGAAAAACAGTCGTCGAGCACCAGCACCGGCGCGTTGCGCACCAGGCCGCGCGCCAGTGTGGCACGTTGCTTCTGGCCGCCGGAGAGCGTTACGCCGCGCTCGCCCACGACGGTGTCGAGCCCTTCGGCAAACCCTTCGATGGTGCGTCTGAGGTCAGCGGCTTGCGCGGCATGCCAGATGGCGTCGTCGTCCCTCGACGGGTCGTCGTAGGTAAGGTTGGCGCGCAGCGTATCACCGAACAGAAACGGGTCCTGGGGTACCAGGGCGACCTCGGCGCGGAGCTGTGCCAGTGGGTATCGGTGCACGTCGTGGCCGTCGATGCACACGCTTGCCTCGGGTGGATCGGCAAGACGCACCAGGCAGCGCAGCAGTGTGGTCTTGCCGGAGCCGACTTTGCCCATCACGGCAATGGTCTCGCCCGCACCGATCTCCAGGTCGATGCCGTTGAGCACCGGCGGCCGTTCCGGTTCGTACTGATAGCGCAGGTCGCGCAGTGAGATAGCGCCGGTGATGTGCGCTGGCGTGTTACCGCCGGGTGCATCGGTGACCTCCGGTTGCAGATCGATCACCTCGTGCAGGCGGTCGCTGGCCACACCCGCGCGCTGGAACAGGTTGATGATGAAGCCTGCCACGCGAAAGGGCTGCACGATCATGTTCACGTACACGAAAAAGGCGGTGAACTCGCCCACCGTCATACTGCCGGTCATGACGAGATGACCGCCGTAGCCGAGGATGGTGAGGGTGCACACGGCCGCCAGGCTCGGCATCCAGGCGGTCATCAGCGAGTTGACCTTGGCCTGCTCGTAGAACGCGTCCGCGTAGGACTGGTTGGTGCGGCCGAAGCGCGCCATCTCGTGGGCTTCCTGCGCCATGGCCTGGATGGTGCGTATGCCGGAGAGGTTTTCCTGCACATGGGAGCCGAGGTCCGACAGGCGCTCCTGCACCGCCTGCGAAGCGATGCCCATGTTGCGCGCGGAGTGTTTGGCGTAGAGGAACACGAACGGCAGCGGCGGTATGAGCAGTAGGGTGAGCTCCGGCGACAGGTAGAGCATGAAGCCGAAACCCACCACTGTGGCGTAGACGAGAATCACCAGCAGGATGGTGCCCATGCTGATCAGGCGCTGGATGAGCGCGATGTCCGCCACAGCGCGGGTCATCATGTCGCCCACGGTGTGGCGGTTGTAGAACTTCAGGCCCTGGGACTGCAGCGCGGCGTAGAGCTGCCGCCGCAGATCGCTAGCCACGTGCAGGCCGGTGCTGCGCACCGCGTAGCGTGCATAGGTGACCACCACATAGCGGGCGATCACCGCCAGCAGGATTGCCAGCGCCGGGCGGCGCAGGTCCGCCGCGCCTTCTTCCGCCAGCATGTCGATGCCGATGGCGAGGTAAAACGGTATGAGCGCTTCGAACAGGCGCGCGAGGCCGAACGCCGCCACTCCGGAACCCAGCCGCCATCGGTACGGCGTGAGGAACGGCCAGATCCGGTAGAGAGAGCGCAACACCTAAAACGACGCGTTGTTCGGCACTCGCGGGAACGGAATGACGTCGCGGATGTTGTCCATGCCGGTGAGGTAGAGCACCAGGCGTTCAAGGCCGAGGCCGAAGCCGGCGTGCGGTACGGTGCCGTAGCGGCGCAGGTCACGGTACCACCAGAGCTCCTCGCTCAAACCGTGCTCGGCCAGTATCGGATCCAGCACCTCCAGCCGTTCTTCCCGCTGGCTGCCGCCGATGATCTCACCGACACTCGGCACCAGCACGTCCATGGCGGCAACCGTTTTGCCGTCGTCGTTGCGCCGCATGTAGAAAGCTTTGATGTCCTTCGGGTAGTTGATGACCACCACGGGCCCTTTCACGTACTGCTCTGTGAGAAACCGCTCGTGCTCGGACTGCAGGTCGGCGCCCCAACGCACGGGGTACTCGAAACTCTGGCCCGACTGCTCGAGGATGCGAATGGCGTCGCTGTACTCCATGCGCTCGAACACCGCGCCCTGCACGGCGTGCAGGCGGTTGAGGCAGTCCTGGTCGATACGCTCGTTGAAGAAGTCCATGTCATCCGCGTTGCGCTCGAGTACCCGACCGATCACGTACTTGAGCAGGCCTTCGGCGAGCTGCGCGTTGGCTTCGAGGTCGGCGAACGCCACCTCCGGTTCGATCATCCAGAATTCCGCCAGGTGGCGGCTGGTGTTGGAGTTCTCGGCGCGAAACGTCGGCCCGAAGGTGTACACCTTGCTGAGCGCGCTGCAGTAGGTTTCCACGTTGAGCTGCCCGGACACAGTGAGGTGGGTTTCCGTGCCGAAGAAGTCACCGCTGTAGTCCGTCTGACCGCGCTGAATCTGATCCAGTGTCGAGACGCGGAAGAGCTCACCGGCGCCTTCGCAATCGTTGGCCGTGATGATGGGCGTGTGCACCCAGAAGAAACCGTTCTGGTCGAAGTACTCGTGCACGGCCTGACTGATGCTGTGGCGCAGGCGCGCCACGGCGCCGAAAGTGTTGGTGCGCGGGCGCAGGTGGGCTACGGTGCGAAGGTACTCGAACGTGTGGCGTTTTTTGGCGATGGGGTAGGCCTCTGGGTCGTCCACCCAGCCGAGCACCTCAACCGCCTCCGCCTGTATCTCCCGGGTTTGGCCCTTACCCTGCGACGCCACCAGCTTGCCGGTGATGCGCACGGAGCAACCGGTGCCGAGCTCCGCAACCTCCGATTCGTAGTTGCCGAGGCTGCCGTCGGCAACCGCCTGGATGGTGTCGAAGCAGGAGCCATCGTGCACGTGAATGAAGGAAAAACCGCCCTTGGATGTGCGCTTACTGCGCACCCAGCCCTCAATGGTGACGGCCGCGTCGAGCGGAGCGTTCGCTAAGGCTTTGATGGAGTATTTCATGGCGCGGATGATAGCCGAAACCGCGCCGGAGCACGGCGTTGGCGTCTGGGCATTCAGTCCGCTTCGGTCTGCTTGCGAAACGGTGAGTGCGTACCCACGTAGTCGATTTCCTGCTGCACGTAGCCGCGTTCCTCGTCCAGGTACCGTTCCACAGCGCGTCGGAAGCCCGCATCCTTGATGAAGTGGGCGCTGTAGGTGGCCTGTGGCAAGTAGCCGCGCGCCACTTTGTGCTGGCCCTGGGCACCGGCCTCCACGCGGTCGAGGCCGCGGGCGATGGCGAAATCGATGGCCTGGTAGTAGCAGATTTCAAAATGCAGAAACGGGTGGTATTCCGTACAGCCCCAGTTGCGGCCGTACAGGGTGTCGCTGCCGATGAAGTTCAACGCGCCCGCCACGTAACGCCCACCCCGTTTTGCAAGAATCAGCAACGTGTGCTCGGCGAGGGTGTCGTTGATGCGGCTGAAGAATTCCCGTGTGAGGTAGGGGCTTCCCCACTTGCGCGAGCCGGTGTCCATGTAGAAGCGGTAAAAGGCGTCCCAGTGCGCTTCGGTGAGATCGCTCCCCGTCACCCACTCCACCTCGATGCCCGCGATCAGCGCCTCGCGTCGTTCGCGCCGCAGGTTCTTACGCTTCTTCGAAGACAGCTCGCTGAGGAATTCGTCGAACGCACCGTATCCGGCGTTGCGCCAGTGGTATTGCTGATCCATGCGCCGCAGGTAGCCGAGTTCCCCGGCGAGCTGCCACTGGCGCTGCGTCATGAACGTCATATGCAGCGACGACACATCAAACTGCTCTGCCGCCTGCGCGCAGGCACCGAAGAGATCCCGTTCGATGTCCGGATCGTCGCGCACCGGTAGCACGCGACGGCCGGTGGCCGGCGTGAATGGCACGCTGCCCTGTAGCTTGGGATAGTAACGCCCGCCGGCGCGGTGCAGGGCGTCGGCCCAGGCGTGATCGAATACGTACTCCCCCTGCGAGTGTCCTTTGGCATACAAGGGCGCCACACCCTGCAACTCACCGCCGTGTTCCAACGCTACGTGAAAGGGTTGCCAGCCGGTTTCTGAAACCGCGCTGCCACTGTCTTCGAGCGCGGCAAGGAACGCGTGGGAGAGAAATGGGTTGAAGGTGCCGTCGGAGGTGGCGCAGCGGTCCCACAGCGCGGCGTCTACGTCGTGGATACTCTCGAGGATTCTCAGTTTGCGTTCCCTGGACATGGCCGTCAGTGTAACCGGTTGGTTGC
>JAUILW010000683.1 GCA_030432795.1 Gammaproteobacteria bacterium | reverse complement strand
GGCAAGAGCAACTCCTACAACTGGAAAATCGAGCGTAAAGGTTTGCCGGATGTCTTTCTTGTACTGCGTGTAAAGAGGATCAGATGATGGTCATTCGATTTCTTTTCCTGATGTGTTTATCTGTGCCGGTGCTGGCGGGTTACACGCCGGACCTGGTGGAGTTCGATGGTGAACAGGCGCTGGTGTTCGCTGCGGTCGATGAGATGTATATCGGCGACGGCGGAACCATCGAGTTCTGGGTGGTCCCGGACTGGATCGAGGCACCGCCTTACGACCCGGTGGTGCTGTCCAACGCAGGCGCCGAAGGTGCTTCCTACCTGATAGCTGTCCTGCGCGACCGCGATGGCCTCGGTATCGTCAGCGGCGATGCTGAGTTGATGGTGCCGTTCGATTTCACCGACGCTCAGCTGCATCACGTAGCGCTGAGCTACTACAGCGACCAGCTTGCGGTCTATATCGATGGCCGCCTGGTAGTGTCCACCGAGTTCACCATAGAGGATCTACCGGCGGCCGGCCTGTGGGTTGGCACGGCGGATGGCAGCACCGCGCCGTTTATCGGCGCTGTGGCGGGGCTGCGCATCTGGGGCCGGCCGGTGGCGCAGGAAGACCTCGTGCGGTTTGCGGCGACTGATGTGCTCGATGCCGGTGCCGGCCACCCGGACATGGATTACCTGCGCGCGATCAGCGCTTTCAACGAAGCGGATCTGCTTGTACCCACCACTGACGAACAGGAGTAACCCTCGCATGCACAATCTCCGACGTTTCCTGGCGCTCGTGATTGCGAGCCTGTTGCTGGTATCCGCCGTCGCTGCGCAGGCTGCACCTGCGCCAAACAAGCGACCCGCCAGCGTGCACCTGAAGCCGCCGGCGGCAAAAATGCCGGCCACCCGAAAGGACGCTCGCCCACCCGCGCGGCGGGACAGTTTGGTGTCGGTAACCCGGCCGAACGTCCCGGCGCAGGCGACGCCGCCGAGGGAAGTGCAGCGCAGGGACTCGACGGGTAACCGACCGTCGCTGGTTCGACGCGTGTCCTCCGGCTCCATTCGCCTGTTCAAACAAGCGTCTTTGCGCTCACTGGGCGGCAGGGCGTTCGCCAGCATGAAAAGCATCTTCATCGCCAAGACACCCACGGACACTCGTCACATACCGCACGAGGCCTGGCATGTGGTGCAGCGCTAACCGGCAGTTCAGCTGGTGGTGATGAGGCCGTCGCGCACGGCGCGCGCCAGCAACTCGGCGGCGGAGTGCACGTCGAGTTTGCGCATGAGGTTGGTTCGGTGTTTTTCGACAGTCTTGGGGCTGATGTTCAGCACCCGCGCCATCTCCTTGTTGGATTTGCCCGTGACGATCATGGTCAGCGTCTGGCGTTCGCGGCTCGTCAGCTCCGGGGTGGCTTCGCCCTGGCTGATGGCTTCGGCGAGCTCCGGAGCGATGTAGTGGCCGCCTCGCAGGATCATCGGCAACTTTTGCACTGCGACATCTGCCGGCGCGGTCTTCGCGAAAATGGCATCCGCACCGCTCTGCATCACCGAGGCGAGCAGGCCCGGGGCCAGCACGCCGGTGAACACGAGCACGCGGGTGTGCGGGCTCCAGCGTTTGATGTCGCCGAGGATTTCCGCCCCGGTGGCCAGCGGCATGGCGATGTCGAGGAACATCAGTGCCGGCTGGTGCGCCTTGGCTGCCGCCAGGGCTTCGAGTCCGTCGGCGGCTTCCGCGACGATGTGAAAACGGAGATCATGGGCCGCGGTACTGCGCTCCAGCGCGTCGCGCAGCCCATCGCGGACGATCTGGTGATCATCGGCGATGACAACGGAGAGGGTGGTCGGATCGGGCAACGGGTTACAGATGGCGGCGGCGCATGGGGGCGCAATCTAAAGCAGCGGGCGGGCCTGCTCAAGGCGCGTCGCCTGTGCATTGCGCTGGCGGTAGTGGCGGCAAACCCTGCATACGCGGAGCTGGTGATACCTACACCCACGATGTGGGATGTGATGTTCTACTCCGCAAGCCTCACCGGCATGGTGCTGTTCGTACTGGCGCTGCTGGTATTGCGCGCCGCGCAGTGGGCTTCATACGC
>JAUILW010000682.1 GCA_030432795.1 Gammaproteobacteria bacterium | reverse complement strand
GCATTTTCGAATCCCGCGCGGCTGGTCAGGCGCTCGCGTACCAGCGTTGCGGCGCGCTGCTGCTCGAAGCGGGCGTGCTTGTGTTCTGCTTCGGCGCGGTTGCGCTGCGCCTCGGCCTGTTTCAACTGCTGCACGAGCTGCGTATCGTCCAGTTCCAGCAGCACGTCGCCTTCGTTGAAGGCGCCGCCGACCACCAGCGATGGGGCGGTGCGCACGATGCGGCCGGACACCTCGCTGATGAGCTGTGTTTCAACGGCTGGCATTACGGAGCCCTGCGCTTTCACCTCCAGCTCAACGTGCTGCGGCAGCACCGCCTGCACCTCCACGGGCGTTGGTGCGCGTTCACTGGCGACGACCGCAGGCAGCGCGTCTGTTGCGCGCAGGCTTGCAGCAGCCAGCAGTCCCACCAGCGACAAGCTGACGATTGCCACAACTCGGTACAACATCAGATCGATACCTCGACTACATTGGCGTTGTGTTGCTCGCCGATGGCGGCGAGCACGTTGGTTCGGTTTAGTGATTCGAAACGTTGCATCGCGGTCAGCGCCGCCTGCTTGTCACGCCGTGCGAGTGCGGTGTCCAGCTCGAGGCTGAGCGCTCGGTGGGCAGGCGAGTCGATGTCCGCAGGCGGACCTTTTTCGACCACCCGGATGAGTTGCTCGAACAGCGAGCGGGCGATGATCTGGCACACGAGCTGACGGCTGGTCAGCATGATCGCGCGCAGCACCTCCATGCGGGCAATGGCGTGCTGTTCGGCGTTGGTAGTCGGGCTGAGCAGGGGTTGAATGTGGGTGCGCACCTCGCTGATTTCCGCATCGGTGGCTTCGTCCACCACGTGGGAGATGGCGACCTGAGCGAGGGAGTTCACCACCTCGAGGACCTGCACGATGAGGTGTGCATCCGGTGTGTCATTTCGTGTGAGCAGCATGCCGATGACGTCGAGGCTGGCGTTCTGCAGCGGTTCTACGCGGGCACCGCCCGGCTGAATGGTCGCCAGGCCCATCTGAGCGACTTTCTTCATGGCCTCGCGCACGGCGCCGCGGTTGGCGTCGAAACGCAGCGCCAGGTCCCGCTCAGACGGCAGCCGCTCGCCAGGCAGAAAGCGGTTGGCGAGGATCTCGTCGGTCAGCGCCTGGGCGATTTCGTCGTGTTTGGTCATGGCTCGATCGAGTGGTTCGGTACTTGGTGGTTAGACCGAATTGGTCCGACCACTTTGGTCGGGGCAATCTTAGCCATGCGGCGCGAAAAGTCCAATTTTTGTTACCAGACGTAGCGAAAATGTGGGCTAGTCCGAGTTTTTAGACGTTTTGGTTGTTTTCTTGTCCATCTATTGGTGCATTCTGCTCTATAACCCGCCATCGTGGCTGATGTATGGTTGCCGCCTCTCAGAGGCCTCTGCACCTATGACACGTACGCACCTCCAGCCCCTGCTGATCGTGCTCTCTCTATTCGTCTGCCCGCCTGCGCTGGCCGAAGGCGCACGCGACCTGTTTCAGACCAGCAGCGAGCAGATCGTGCAGGTGCTCATCATTGAGGCGGCATCCGACAAAAAGGCGGCGATCGGCTCGGGATTTCACGTGGGCGAGGCGGGTTTCATCGCCACCAACTTTCATGTGGTGTCAGAAGCCATCCACGAACCCAAGCGATACCGTGTGGAAGTGCTCGATGCCGATGGCGAGCAGGTGGCAGCAGTGATCGAGCACTTCGACGTGGTGCACGACCTGGCGCTGCTGCGCGTGCCGGATGCCGAGGCCAAGCCAGGGCTTGTCATTGCTGAGGGCGCACTCACCAAGGGCGAGACCCTGTATGCGCTGGGTAACCCATTCGATCTTGGCCAGACCATCGTGCCCGGCACGTTCAATGGACTGCTGGAGACCAGCTTCTACCAGAAGCTGCTGTTCAGTGGCTCGCTGAACCCCGGTATGAGCGGCGGGCCAGCGCTGGATGAGCAGGGCCAGGTGGTTGGCGTGAATGTGGCGACTTCCGGCAATCAGATCAGCTTTCTCGTGCCCGTGCAGTACCTCAAGGCGCTCCTCGAGCGGCGCCTGGTCGCACAGCGGCTGGATGTGCAGGGCTA
>JAUILW010000681.1 GCA_030432795.1 Gammaproteobacteria bacterium | reverse complement strand
ATCACCGGCGGTCAACGCTGCCAACGCGCAAACTCGCGCTTCTGTTCGGCTCAGGCACCAGCCTTGAACCAGTAGGGTTCTGCCGTTGGCGAAATCCTCGCGGATACGCGTGCCGATCTGGGCACTATCCACAAGCGACCAGACCTCACCAGATACGTCAGGGATGATGTCAGGGTGTTCTGTAATGATCGCGCGCCCCAGACGCACCGCCAGACGGTCCACGGATGCCGCAGTGGGGATCTGTTGCAACGAGCCGAACACCGGGAGCAGGGAAACAAGGCCACGAACCATCTCTCGTCGCCGCATCACCCCTCCATTGCCACGTTCAAGCAGCGTTGCAATAGGCAATCCGGGCGCAGGTAATGCGCGTAGTAGTGCGCGTTCGCTCGCCGCATGTCCGCGGCCAGCGTTGGATCGCTCAGCAGACGGTCGCACGCCGCGACGCAAGCCTCGGCTGACGGCGCCGACAGATAGTGGACTCCCGCTTCCAACGGCACCATCGGCGCATGTACAAGCGGCTCACTGACAACGCAGCGTGATGCGGCAATGTACTCGGCAAACTTCCAACCCGTGGAGCCGTGTAACCCAGTGGTGGTCACGCACACCAGGTGACGCTGCATGCGAGCGATGTAAGCCGCGCGGGAGGTATCATCTGGCACCACGAGATCCGGGGCGGTCGCCCGTGCCGCTGCATTGTCTACAAGTCCACCGGTGAAGCGGCCAGCAAATGCCGATTTGAGGGCCAGAACCGTTGCCACGCGGGACGCATTGAGCCGCTCCAGCACGCATGGATCGATCGCCGGAACCTGATCCCTGCCCCAGAGGCGGGTGGTAAACATCACCCGCTCTGCGGCAGGCACCTCCGCAGAAACCGCCAACTGATTGCGCTCACCTAGCGGCTTCTGCCATCGACCGATCAGCCCGTTTGCCATCTTGGTAACCACCCCAGGAAGCTGTCGATCATCGCGCGCAAGCGCATACCACAGAGCGCGAAACCGGAGGCTCTGCGCGAAGCATTCATAGTTGAGCCCATAAGGTCGGATGGTGCGCACCTGCCAATCGGAAGCCGCGTGTACCTCTGCCGTGTAGCCACGTTTGAAATAGACATCCGCGGCACGCACGATGGCTTCGTCCACGTCCGTGCTGTCGAGCATGTCGAAACACACCCTGCGACAGGTGCCGTCATATTCCAGGTCCGCCCAAAGATGATGCCGCAGGCGCAAAGCCTCAGGGAGAACACCCCTCGGGCCTATGCCGATGTCAATCGACCCTTGCCGTTCGAGCGCCACCAGCCCCGTGAGGACCTGGGCGATGTGTACGGATTGTGGCGCAGGGTATAGGACGACGCGCATGAACTTGAACCAGATGACAACCGTTAGTCTAGCGGCTGGAAGACCTGAGCTCCGAATTGCCACCACCGTTTCGATGCAGAGTACGCAAACTCACCTGGAAACTGTGACCGGCAGCACGCGCTGCAGCCGTTGCCTACCCCGTGTTTCTTAGTCCGCTGGCGATACCGGCCATGGTCACCTGCAGGCCCTGCGCCACCGCTTGTGGGTCGTCAACGCCAGTTCGATGGCGGTGCAGCAGCTCCGCCTGCAGCAAGTGCAGCGGATCAAGGTACGTATTGCGTACGAGCAGCGACTCAGCGAGCTCCTGGTCATGCTCAAGCAGCCGTTGTGATCCCGTGATCTTCAGCACGTCAGCAGCGAGGTTGGAGAGCCGCTCACACAGCGAAGTGATCTGCGCCTGTTGCTCCGCGGAGGTCAACCGATCCGCGTAGTAGCTCACCAGCACGCTATCCGTCTTGGCGAGCACCATCTCCAACATATCAATCTGCATGTTGAAGAAAGGCCAACGAAGCATGGCACGCAGCGATTCCGCCTCTCCCTCTGCCAGCGACCATCTCAGGGCAGCATCCGTACCTAACCACGCCGGCAGCATGACCCTCACCTGCGTCCAGGCAAAGACCCACGGAATCGCCCGCAGGCTGCCAATTCCGGGCACGGCATGTCGCCGGGCTGGTCGGCTGCCCAAAGCGAGGATCCCCAACTCCTGCTCAGGTGTGAGCACACGAAA
>JAUILW010000070.1 GCA_030432795.1 Gammaproteobacteria bacterium | reverse complement strand
ACCATCTGCGGCATACCGGTCGAGGTGAGCCGCGGCTTCCTGCGCGGCTGGTACGCTCATAACGGCGTGTCGCTCGGCAACCCGCGCCTCGGCTTCGTATGCGTGTCGGAAGACATGACCGGCGACTTCGGTTTCTGCGGATACTTCCGAGAGTTTGACCGCGAGCTAGCGGATGACGAGCGACTGCAGTTCGCCCCCGGCGAGCTGCCGCCGCCGTTCGATGCGAGCGCGCAGCCGCAACCGCCAACCGCGACGTGGACCGAAGCGCGCCTGGAGAAAGCCAACCGCAACTACGCACTCGAGTACGTGCGTAACGGCCTGTGTGAGCTGGCGGCGGTGATCGGTGCTGCGCAAGCCGCGGCCATCGGCCGGCACGCCGCGCGCCTCATCGGCCTGCAGTACTTTCAGGAGGTGGCGGCAATGATCGACACGCAGGATGGCGACGAGGCGCAGGCGGCGGCGTTCCTGGCACGCATGTTCGAGGGCATGGGCGATACGGCAACCGCGCAGGGCAGCACGGTGCAGCAAAGCGGCCTGCGCATCGTGCGCGGCCTGACGGGCACCGATCGGTCGCTGGTGCTCGACTGCTGGACAGAGCTCTGGAACGGCACCATGCGGTCGCAGCGGCAGATCAAATCTGTGCAGGCGTCCTTCGAAGAAGATGCGGCAACGTGGCAGATCCGCCTGTTGTCTTAGAGGCAAGCGCCGTATAACGTGATCCAAACTTGAGGCGGTAGACCGCCCGGACAGCAATCGGAGGACCGATATGATTCAGCACGACAAGTTCTACATCAATGGCCAGTGGGTGGCGCCAAAAGGCGACGGCACGATCGACGTGATCGACCCGTCCACGGAAGAGGTGTGCGGGCGCGTACCATCCGGCAACGCCGACGACGTCAACGCTGCCGTCGCCGCAGCCAAAGCCGCCTTTCCCAGCTGGTCGACCAGCAGTGCGGATGAGCGCTCAGGCATCATCAAGAAGCTCGCCGAGAAGATCACCGAAAATGCCGCCAAGATAGGCGAGCTCTGCGCGCGCGAGCTTGGCACGCCGCTGAAGACCAGCATCGGCCTGCACGGCGGCCTCGGCATCGGCGTGATGAGCTCCTACATCGAAATGCCTTATGCCATGGAGCAGGAAGAGCGCATCGGCAATTCCCTGATCATCAAGGAGCCCGTGGGTGTTTGTGGCTTCATCACGCCCTGGAACTTTCCGCTGCACCAGATCGTCGCCAAGCTGGCGCCAGCGCTGGCTACCGGCTGCACCGTGGTCGTCAAGCCGAGCTCCGACACGCCACTGACAGCCTACTTCCTGGCTGAGCTGATCGACGAGGTGGGCGTGCCTGCGGGCGTGTTCAACCTGGTGACCGGCCCCGGCCGCACCGTGGGCGAAGCCATGTGCACCCACCCGGACGTGGACATGATCTCCCTCACGGGCTCCACCGAAGCGGGCATCCGCGTGTCTGAGCTCGCGGCAGGCACCGTCAAGCGCGTCTGCACGGAGCTCGGCGGCAAGTCCGCGCTGGTGGCACTGCCCGACGCCGACATCGCCCGCGCTGGAGCCACCGCAGGTGGCGGCATCTGCGCCAACAGCGGCCAGGTCTGCGCAGCGCTGAGCCGGCTGATCGTGCCGCGCGACCGGCAGGACGAAGCCGTCGCCGCCGCCAAAGCGGCAGCAGAGTCGGTTGTGGTAGGTGGCGCCTTCGAAGACGGCGTGACCATGGGCCCCGTGGCTTCCCGTTCCCAGCAGGAGAGCGTGCGCAGCTACATCCAGAAAGGCATCGAGGAAGGTGCGACGCTGGTCACCGGCGGTCCGGAGATGCCAGAAGGACGCAACGCCGGCTACTTCATCAAGCCGACCATCTTCTCCAACGTCACCAACGACATGACCATCGCCCAGGAAGAGATTTTCGGCCCGGTGCTGGCGATCATCCCCTACGACACCGAAGAGGAGGCGATCGAGATCGCCAACGATTCGCTGTTTGGGCTCTCCGGTGCCGTAATGGCCGGCAGCGACGAGTCTGCCATCGCCGCGGCGCGCAAGATCCGTACCGGTCAGGTGTCGGTGAACGGCGGTTCGTTCAACGTGGCGGCACCCTTCGGCGGTTACAAGCAGTCCGGCAACGGCCGCGAACTTGGACCGCACGGCATCCAGGAATTCGTGGAGCTCAAGGCCATTCAGCTGCCGCAGTGAGCCACCCAGCCAAGAGCCGCTTAGCGGCTCTTGAAGTTCCCAGGCCGTCGCTCCGCGACGGCCTTCACCCCTTCCTTGTGATCCTCCGTCTGCTGTAGACGAAACTGCTCGGCACCTTCATGGTCGGTGGCCTTCTGCACTGCCTCGGCCAGGTCGCCCCGCAGGCTCGCCCGCACCGACATCAACGCCAGCGGCGCGTTCTCTGCGATGTCACGGGCAAGGGCGATGGCGTCGTCGCGCACCTGCTCCTGAGTGGTCAGCCGGTCGAGTATGCCCAGTTGCAGCGCTTCCTCACCGCCAATGCGGCGACCGGTAGCGAACAGTTCCGCCGCCGCCTGCTGGCCGATGGTGCGCGGCAACACGTGCGTGAGGCCGAAGCCCGGCGTGAAACCGAGCTTTACGAAGTTGGCGGTAAAGCGCGCCTCCGGGCAGCCAACACGGAAGTCGGCAAACATGGCCAGCCCAAAGCCGCCACCCACCGCCGCCCCCTGCACCGCGGCGATGACGTGTTTTTTGTTGGAAAACAAGCGCACCGCCTCCTGATAGAGCGGGTTGCGCTGCCCCTCACGGCGAGTTTCCCGCGCCGCCTGATCGCGGGACGAGCCGAAATTCGCACCGGCACAGAAGTGCTTACCTTCCGAGGCCAGCACGATCGCCCGGGTATCGACGTCGTCGTCGAGTTTGCTGAACACATCCGCCAGATCACGGATCAGATCCACATCGAAGAAGTTGTTCGGGCCGCGCTGCACTTCTACCAGCGTAACAAACCCACCCACACTGCTGACCGCAACATCGCCCTGCTTGAAATCCATTACCCCTCCTGCTTACCGGTTTGCGAAACATTTCTCGGCACATCACGAAACGGCCCGGTATCGAACCTGGGTTCTTTCGGAAAGCCGAGCACCCGCTCCGAGATGATGTTCTTCTGAATCTCGTCCGTACCGCCGGCGATGGAGATCGCAGGCGTAGACAGCAGCACCTCGGCGACGATGCCATCGAGTTCTGAGTCCGGCCCGGCGAGCAAGGCCCGCGTGCCGGAGATGAGCGTATGCACGTGGTTGGCCTGACGGGCGATGACGCTGGCTGCCAGTTTGCCGATGGAGCCTTCCGGCACCACCCGCTGGCCGGCGCGACGTTTCGCTGCCGCTGCCTCAGCGGCAAGTTGCGCCGCACGCTTGAGACCTATGGCTTTCGCCAGCTCCTGGCGCACATGCGGATCGCTGATCGCACCGTTGGCAACTGCCCGTTCAAACAGCAGATCCACCCGCCCTTCGCGCTGCGGGTACCAGGTGTAGGGCTCCAGCGCGATCGCCAGCTCCTGCCGGTACTCATCGTATATGGGGCCTTCGAGTTTCCGCGCCCGGCCGCCGTCCCGGCTTTGCGAAAAGCCCTGCCGCTCCACGGACAGCGTCGTGCCAGCGATGGTCCAGCCCTCACCTTCGGCACCCACCAGATCTTCCGCCGGCACCTCGGCGTCGGAGAAGAACACCTCGTTGAACGAGGCGTGGCCGTTCATCTGCCGCAACGGCCGCACCTCGACGCCGGGCTGGAGCATGTCGATGATGAAGTAGCTGATGCCCTGATGCTTGGGCACATCCCAATCCGTGCGCGCCACGAGAATGCCGAAGCGTGCGTGATGAGCGCTGGTGTTCCATACCTTCTGCCCGTTGATCACCCACTTGTCACCCACGCGCTCGGCCTTGGTGGTAAGGCCGGCGAGGTCCGAGCCGCTGCCCGGCTCGCTGAAGAGCTGACACCAGGCGTGCTCGCCGGTGAGGATTGGCCGCAGATACTTGCGCTTCTGCGCATCGCTGCCATGTACGAGCAGAGTCTGCGACGCGAGACGTCCTGGGCCTTGTTGTGCCGCGCCGATCGCGCCTTTCTCCTGGAAGACCGCAGCCACTACCGCTGCTTCCGCTTCGCTGTAACTACGCCCGAAATACGCCTCCGGCCAGGCGGGAGCCGCCCAGCCCTCTTCCACCAGCAGCTCGCGCCACTCAGCGAGGCTGCGCCGCACATCCCAGTGTGCATCGAGCCAGGCGGCCGCCTCGGCGCGAATATCCGCTAAACGATCATCAGACATTTGCCACCTCCATGCGCCGGATCATCTCTTCGCGGTGCCAGTTGGATGTACCGAGAAAAACCTCACTGGCTTTGGCCCGCTTGTACCACAGGTGCGTGTCTTCCTCCCAGGTGAAGCCGATGCCGCCGCGAAGCTGAATAGCCTGTTTGGCAACGCAGATGTACGCATCGCTCGCAAGCGCCTTGGCCAGATTCGGCGCGAACGCATCGCCCGCGCCCGTGGCGAGAAACCGGGCCGCCTCGTGGGTTGCCGCGCGGGCCAGCTCGAGCTCGAGCAACAGATCAGCACACCGATGCTTGAGCGCCTGAAACGAGCCGATGACGCGGCCGAACTGCACCCGCATCTTCATGTACTCAACGGTGGTTTCGAAGAGCCGCTCGGCACCGCCCACCATCTCGTGCGCAAGGGCTGTGCACATCTGGTCCCACAGCAGCGACAGATTTGCTGCACCGCTGCCGAGCCGCTCGCCTTGTGCACCAGCGAGCTGTACCTGCGCCATCTTGCGTGTCGGGTCGAGGCATGTCTGCGCCGTCACCTGCACGCCGGGCTGAGCAGGATCGACGACATAGAATCCAACGCCCTGAGCATGCCGCGCCGCAACGATGAGCAGATCCGCTGCGTGCGCATCCACCACCAGCTCCGCCGTACCCGTAAGCGTGCCGTCCGCACCTGCCTGGATACGTTCACCCACGCGCGCCGGGTCGCTCAAATCGTCGAGCACCAGCGCTGCGATCGAGGTGCCGGCGGCAATGCCTGGTAACAAAGCCTCCCTCTGCGCATCAGAGCCGTTGTCGAGAATGGCATACGCCGCCATAACCGCCGAGGCAAAAAATGGACCGCAGTAGAGATGGCGGCCCATGGCCTGGCAGGCAATACCGAGCTCCACTGCGCTGAAGCCGTAGCCGCCGTACGCCTCCGGCAGATGGGTGCCGGCGAGGCCTACCTCCTGAGTAAGCTGGCGCCAGACATCCTTGTCATAGCCCGCTTGCGAAGCCATGAGACGTCGCACCTGCGAGGGCGGCGACTTGTCGTTGAAAAAACGCTCTGCAATATCTGCAAACTGCTGCTGGTCTTCGCTGAATGCCAACGCCTCGCCCCCTGAAACCCGAGGCCAGGACTATAGCATCAGTGTGCGCGTATCCTCAGTGCAGGTGAGGTGCACCTGACCACGTCGGGTGTCGACATCCACCCGCATAGCAGGCGGGCCTTGCTGCACCGGAACAGAAAGACCGAGGCCGGTCAGCACCTCGCCGAGCGCCTGGGAATCGGGGCAGGAGAGAGACAGCCCGGCGAGCACGCCTCCTACCGGATTGCTGGCGGCCGGGTGCACGCAGTCCAGCCAATCAATGAAGAACGGCATGCGCGGCCCGAATGCGTGACGGCGCGGGAACAGCAGTTGCCAGACGAGGCTCGTGCCATCTTCGGCCTGGCGCTGCGTGCGCGCGGGCCCTCGGCAGGCGATGTCCACCCTTGCCAGAGCGTCCTTCACCGCTTCCAGGGAGCCGGCAGCTGCCCAGGTGACCAGACCGCCCTCCCGCAGGCTCGCAATCCGCTCTCCCATCGTATCCTTGAGCGGCTGCGCCGGATCCGGGGCGATGATTTCAAGGTAAGTCTCACCGAGAGACAGCAACGCGTTGCGTGTGCCGAGACCCACGTGTGAACCGCCAATCGCGGGTGCCGCATCGAACACATCCGCCGCCCAGATGATGCCCTCATCGAGGGACGGCACTGCGTACATGAAGTGATCCACTGTTGTCTTCACGGCTATAGCTCCAATCTGCGCACGCTGCGTATCAGCACCGGCTCGTCCAGCAACTGCCCGCGCACCACCTCGATGTCCGTCGGTGCGTTGGTGGGCATCTGGTGCACGCGCCTGAGCACGTCCATGCCGTGAACGATACGGCCAAACGTTGCGTAGCCGAAACCATCGCGGCCCGGGGTGCCCGCATCGGTGTCGAGCATCGGATTGTCTGAGACATTGAAGAAGAACTCGGACCCAGCGGTACCCGGCGCCAGACGAGCATAGGCGATCACACCCATCTCGTTGCCGATGCCGGTGTCGAGCGTCGTCTCATGTGGGATGGCACCCAACGGCGGCACCGCGCCCTCGTAGGCATCGCCATGGGCCAGCGTGTCGGCATACAGGCCACCCTGCACCACCTCGATAGCAGCACCGTCAGCATGGCGCGATGCCCTGTAGAGCCGGGCACCGTCGTATAGACCCTCGTCCACGTAGCGCAGAAAATTTGCGACCGAAAGGCGCGCCCGCTCAGGATAGACCGCCACATCGATCGCCCCCGCGGTGGTGTCGAAGCGCACCAGTTCCGCACGATCTTCCGGGTGCTCGCCTACCCACCAATCCGCCAGGCCAACTAACTGCTGTGCGGTTACCCAGTCTCCGTGAACAGCCAACTCCGCCGACGGGAAATCGGCGTTGCGCCCGCGCAGGTAGCGATCGAAGAAGCCCCGCACAAGATCGTTCTGGATGCGCAGCATCCGTTCGCCATCTATCGGCCCGAGAATGCTTTCGCGCACGGGGTTGCGCATGAAGTAGGTGAGATCGGAGTAGCCGAGGTGCATCACATCCCGCACCGCAAGCCGATGAATGTCAGTGCGCACGCCTGCGATTTCATGGCGCTCATAGGAGTAATCGTTGTACGCATGCACCTGTATGTCAGGGTCGTCGGAAAGCATACGGCCCAGACGCTGGTAGTCTGAGTACATCATCAGGAACGGCACCGGCACGTTGCGGTTGAAGGCCGTGTAGTGATAATCGGCGCCATCGAGGTTGACCCCTGCAGCGCAGCGGTTGTCCACCATGCAGAAGCTTCCCGTCGTGGAACCGCCGAAGGACATACCCATCTGTCCGGTGTGCTCGTAACCGCCCTGGGCCACGACGTCTGCGACGGTTTCCGGCACCTGCCCTGCCGCCAGCGCATCCAACACGAAAACCCGATCCGCCACCCAGATAGGCGCGCTCACGGTGGTAAGCCGCTGCCCGGAGGCGATAGCCGCCTCGCGCATGCCAAGCTGCCCTGCCCGACGATCGGCGTGGGTTTTGCCGGTGAACGCCGCGAACATCTCCGCGCTGACACCGCCGCCCCCGTCGCCACTCAACATCTCCATGAGCGCAGGGTCTTCTGCGAGCACCGTGCCGTCGGGAAACACCGCCGGTGAGCTGTCGTAACTGTGGTGCACCGAAAACACGAGATAGCCGTGGCTTGCCAGGTTTTCCATCAGCGCCGCATTCTGCCCTGCAAATGATGTGTAACCATGGCTGTACACGACCACTGGCCGCGGTTCGTCCGCAGCCGCTGGTGGCGCATCTTCCACCGCGTTGGTGTACGCATGCTTGAGATAGCGAAGGAGGAACGGCGCACCTATGAGGTTACCGAGGCCGGAAGCGGTGGCCTCAGCCTCGGCGTGAGTAAAGTACGACCGGGGTTTGGCTCCAGCCACCGGCTCCGCCGGGTACCATACGCGCACCAACAGTTTGCGCGGCTCGTCGGCTGCGTCCGCAAGCACACCCAGGCGATTGCCGTCGATCAACAGGAAATCGCGCACGCCGACGGGAAGTGGTCCATCCGGCGGCGGCAGGTCCTCGTGGGGAAACAGCCACAGCGACAGCGCCGCAAGCGCGCACATCATCGAAGCAAGCCCGCCGCTGAACCACGGCGGGCCAGTGCGCTTGCGCGTTAACAGGAACACCACAAGAAGCACCAGCGCGCTCACCGCCGCAACCGCGGCCTGCCAGCGATGATCGGCCACGGCAAGCACGCCGACAACGAGCACCAGGAGCAACACAAGCGGCAGCAGTCTGCTACGCCACCACCACACCACCATCACTACGAGCAGCAGCGTGTACAGCACGCTATCCACGTATTGCATGGAACCCCGTCTTCCCTAACAAGCGAGCATGCAGTTTGGCCGATTAACCGGCGCCGGGCAATGCGTCAGGCGGCGCCCTCGAGCTCCGTCGGCGACATATCCGCCAACAGACGGTCCAACGTGCGGCTGATGCGCGTGCAGTTGCGGATCATCTCGATCTTCGGCCATGTCTGCCGCTCGCCTTCGCGAATCAGCTTATGGATTTCCCGGTCGGTGAGCTTGGCCAGCAACTTGCGCGGATCCCACAGCCGCCGCTGTGGCAGGATGTTGATATCCGCGGTGTAGTCCTGCGTGATCAGGTTGTAGCCCATGCGGGTAAGCACGTTGAACGGATAGACACCCTGGGTGAGGCGCATGGCAAAAGGGTACGTCGCCTTCACCCACTCCCGCGTGGCGTTCTGCTGAATCTCGAAGAACTTCGCCGGCAGGCTATCGCTCGTCTGCGTATCGCGCAGCGCCCAGATGACGAGCGGATTGATCTGGCTGGTAATGAAGTGGTTCACGCCATACAGACGCGCCAGGCGTTTGGCCGGCAGATCATCCGTCATGGATCCATCCACCCACTGACGCGACGGCACATACGGCTGTCGCTCACCGCGGAAGTTTCTGGCCGCCAGCGTCACGGCGGGAAACACACCGGGCACTGCCGTGGAGGCGAGCACCGCCTCGCGCAAAAACACATTAGGAGAGGTTACGGCATTCAGCAGACGCGGCTGCTGATGCAGACCTTTGGGCGACACCGTGATGTTGATGCGCCTGCCACTCTCTTCGAATGCCTCGGCAAACGTCATGTCCGGAATGATCTCGGCAAAAAGCATCTTGATGTCGTCCACCGAGAAGCGGCCGCTGCGCTCAGCCACGACGTCCTGCCGGCTGATGCCCTGAAACGCGGGAATGACCACGTCTTTCGCCAGAGTTTGCAGCAGTGCGTCGTCCCGGCGCGTGCCTACCACAGCGGCAATGACAGACCCCGCACTGGAACCGGAAATGACGTTGGGTAGAAGCTTCTGCTCTACCAACGCCTTGATCACACCGACATGGAATGGGCCGAGCGAACCGCCGCCGCTGAGCATCAACGCCGTGCGTCCGTAGCAATGGCTTGCTCGCCGCACAAACTCGAGCCGCTCCGCGAACGGGATTTCCTCGTCGCCAATGCCGCCCACCAGCGCGATGGCCTCCGCCAGCTCCCGGTTATAGGTCGTGATCAGGTCTTTGGTGCCGAACCGTGCCTTCTTGTACATGGCCGACGAACCGATGCCGCCCATGTTGCCGTGAATGCCTTCGTTCAGGTAGAAGAGCAGCGCATGTGGATCGCCCTGTGCCTTGATCGTGCGCAGTTCATCCAAGCGCGCCTGGATGACCTTGTAGTCGTACCGTTTGCTTGCCGGCTGCTGGCGCCAGCGGGCGGCGCCGCTGCGCTCATCCTCAGCCAGTGCCAAGGCCTTCCATTCGTCATAGCTGCGCGCAGTCCAGAACTTGCCACTGCCCATATCGACCTCGATCACCTCAGATATGCTGCAGTGCAGCATAACACGATCCAGGTCCAGGCAATGCGAAAAAGCGCCCGCCCGAAGGCGGGCAAATACGTTGAAGGGATAAATATGACCTCGTGCCGCGCGTACGCGCTGCCAGAGGTCATCATCAAAGTCGGCGAGTCCGGCAAAATAGTTTTATTGTTTGCGCGCTCATCGAGAAAGGACCACTCATGCCCAGAAATGCCATCATCGCCGTCATCCTCATCGCCATCATCGTTGCGCTGTTCAACGCAAGCTTCGTCATCGTCAACGCGGGCCACGTCGGCGTGGTACGCACCCTCGGCGCGGTGAAGCCAGATGCATGGCCCGAAGGATTTCACTTTAAAAAACCGTTCGTCGATTCCGTCGAGGAGGTAGACATCCGACTGCGCAAAGCACAAAACGACGTCGGCGCCGCCTCCAAGGACCTGCAGGTGGTGCGCACGCAGGTGGCGGTGCAGTACTCCGTGGCCGGGCCGCTGATGCCCCAGGCCTACCAGAACATCGGTAACCGCGGCGTCATCGAAGCAACGGTGATAAACCCCGCGATTCAGGAGTCGGTAAAAGCGGTGACCGCCAAGTACACCGCCGAAGAGCTCGTCACCCGGCGCGCCGAGGTGAAGACGCAGATCCAGGGCGCCATCGAAGCATTCATCGACACGACCCTGCGGCAGAAGGAAGTCGCCGGTGCGGTGACGCTGGCCAACGTCGCCATCACCGATTTCGACTTCTCCGCCGAGTTCAACCGCGCCATCGAGGAGAAAGTGCAGGCGGAGCAGGAAGCTCTCAAGGCGAAGAACGAGAAACTGCGCCGCGTGACGCAAGCCGAGGCCGCCGCAGCCGAGCGCCAGCTCGCCGCAGACGCTGAGGCCTACCAGATCGAGGTCGCCTCCAAAGCGCGGGCGGATGCCATCCGACGCGAAGCCGAAGCGCTACGCGGCAATCCAGCGCTCATCCAGCTACGCATCGCTGAGAAGTGGAATGGCAAGCTACCCCAGGTATCCGGCGGTAATGCTCTGCCACTGCTCAACATCGAAGGCTTCAAGCAGGAGAAGTAAATATGACCAATCAGGTTCTGCGACAGGCGACTTTCGACGAACGCCTGAAGACCTATGAGCTGCTGAATGTCGCGATCGTCATCTTCGTAACGCTGATCGGCATTCCGCTTCTGCTGTTGTGGTTTTTCGGCGTTGGACAGTATGTTACCCGCAGACGCTTCGAAAGCATGGAATGCACGCTGCGCGAGCGCTCGCTCAATTTCAGCAAAGGCGTGGTCGTGCGGGTGCAGAAAAACGTGCCTCTCGACAAAATCACCGATCTGGCGGTCATCGAGGGCCCGCTATTGCGCAAATTCGGACTGGTGCGGCTGAAGGTGGAAACCGCCGGGCAAAGCACAGGACCGGGCGGCGCGTTGCTGTCGCTCATTGGCATTGAGGGTGCGCTGGATTTCCGCGACGCCGTGCTGAGTC
>JAUILW010000680.1 GCA_030432795.1 Gammaproteobacteria bacterium | reverse complement strand
GCGTATGCAGGAACGGCGACAAGCACTGGCGAGTGTGTTCGAGGCATGTGTGGACGCCTTCGCGCAAGCGCTGGCGGCGAGATTCGCCCTGGTCACCGCGCTCGATGGCGCGGCGTCGCCGGTGTTTGCGAAAGCCGTTGCCGACATCCGTCGCACGGTGGACAAACTCATGCCGGCAACGGTGCTGCTGAGTACCGATCCCGAGTTCCTCCTCGCCTTGCCGCGTTATCTCGCGGCACAGCGGTATCGGCTCGATAACCTGCAGGGCAAGGTGCAGCGCGACGCCGAACATGTGGCGCAGATGCAAGCGCTGGAAGCACGCCTCGCAGCCATAGCCGATCACCGGCTGACGGCACCTGCAGATGCACAGGCGCTGTCCCTGCAGTTGGAGGAAGTGCGGGTTGCCCTGTTCGCGGAGCCGCTGGCCGCCAAAGGTCTGGGGTCGGTAAAAAAGTGGTCCCGAGCCGCAGAAACACTGGAGCGACAGGTGGGCTTGCTTTAGCCTCAGGGTGGGGCAGGGAACCATAGCGCAATGCGCATGTCATACCCCTACGATGGACGCCGGGAAACGACAGCCATCGGACAACAACCTTTTGAATATCGAATCTCGAGGAGATCTCAAGACATGCTGAATCGAAGAATGAAACCGATTGCCGCGGCTGTTGGAACGGCGTTTGTTGCGGCAGCGGGCGGCGCAGGCGTTGCCTCCGCTGATGAACTGTTCACCGCGGAAGAGCTGCAGAAAGGTTACGACCTTCTCGCAGAAGCCGAAGGCAAGTGCGGCGAAGGCAAGTGCGGCGAAGGTAAGTGCGGCGAAGGTAAGTGCGGCGAAGGCGACGACGGCGAAGGCAAGTGCGGCGAAGGTAAGTGCGGCGAAGGCGACGGCGGCGAAGGCAAGTGCGGCGAAGGTAAGTGCGGCGAAGGCGACGGCGGCGAAGGCAAGTGCGGCGAAGGTAAGTGCGGCGAAGGCGACGGCGGCGAAGGCAAATGCGGCGAAGGTAAGTGCGGCGAAGGCGACGGCGGCGAAGGCAAGTGTGGCGAAGGTAAGTGCGGAGGCGCTGAGTAACCTTCCCTATCCGGCTGGCGATTCTATGAAGCCGCTGTTGTCTGCAGGGTTGGGGCTGCGTCGAGGGATGCTGCCCCAGCTGCTCGATCTTGAGCCTGGGGACGTGGATTTCATGGAAATCGCGCCGGAGAACTGGATTGGCGTTGGCGGCCGTTTCGGCCGCCAGTTCGCCGTCCTTGCAGAGCGGTTTCCGCTCATCTGTCACGGCCTGTCTTTGTCCATCGGCTCGCCTGCGCCGCTGGATGTGGAGTTTCTGCGCTCCGTCAAAACTTTTCTCGATACCCACGGTATCGACACCTACACCGAGCATCTGAGCTACTGCAGCGACGATCAGGGCCACCTGTATGACCTCATGCCCATCCCCTTTACGGAGGAGGCGGCGCGCTACGTTGCCTCGCGTGTTCGTCAGGTGCAGGACATCCTCGAACGTCGGATCGGCCTCGAGCATGTGTCCTACTATGCGGCCCCCGGTCAGGAAATCGCTGAGGTGGAGTTCATCAATCAGGTCCTGGGCGACGCCGATTGCGATCTGCTGCTCGACGTGAATAACATCTACGTCAACAGCATCAATTTCCGATACGACGCAGACGAGTTCCTGCGGCGTCTCGACACATCCCGAACCGCGTACGTGCACATCGCCGGCCATTACGCCGAGGCGGAGGACCTGCGCGTTGACACCCACGGCTCTGCGGTCGCCGAACCGGTATGGCAGCTGCTGGGCGCAGCCTTCGACAAGGAGGGCCCACTTCCGGTGCTGCTCGAGCGTGACTTCAATTTTCCGCCCATGGCCGAACTGCTCGGCGAGATTGCGCGCATACGCGCCCTGCAGACCACCGCTGCCGCGAGCCGGGTGGCGTGAACCGAGGCGAGAATCTGCCGGCGTTTGTTGCCGCGCAACTCGAATTCGCAGGTTTCATCCGCAACCCCGAAGTCAACGACGCACCGGCCGGAATCGAAGCACGGCGCATGAAGATCTACGCCGACCTCTTCTACAACAACATACAGAATTTCCTTGCCG
>JAUILW010000679.1 GCA_030432795.1 Gammaproteobacteria bacterium | reverse complement strand
TCGGCTTCCCGCTCATCGAGAAACGGCCCTACCGCGACCCGATGCCGCGGACCGTCGTCGGTCCTGACGGTGGAGAGAAACGCTTCGAAGCCCGCATCGCGCAGGCGATCACGAAACTGTATCGCATTGTCCCGCTCAGCGAAGCTTCCCGCCTGTACCGCCCAAACCGCGGTATCCGGCGCAGGTAGTGTCAGCACCGGTTCGCCGATGCGGGTACCGTGGCGGGTGTCGAAGCCCTCGGCGTCCACCTGCTCCGTCAGCTCCCGCGCCTTTTCCAGATAGTCGGATGGCGGTGCTACCGTCTCGATGGCGGGTACCGGCTCGGCTTTCACCTGCTCCTCAATCGGGCTGACTACCACCGGCGCAAGGCCATCACCGTCGAACACCATGGGCAGCACGATTACGGCCAAGGCGAACAGAAAGAGCGCTCCCGTCACACGGTAGCGCATGAGCTCATCCATTGATGGGCTGCCTCGACCACAGCAAAAGAACCGAACGCAAGGATAACATCACCGGGCTGCGAGGCCGAGCGTGCGGCTTCGAAAGCAGTGCCAAAATCCGCATGCGCAAAGCCACGACCCAGGCGCTCGCCGAGCGCCGCAGCAGATTGCCCTCGCGGCCCGGACGTCGGGATCAACAGCCACCGATCCACTGCCCCGTCCAGAGCCGAAACCACCCCTTCTACATCCTTGTCCTGATACGCGCCGTAGATCGCTGCCGCCGGTCGCAGCCCGCGCATCTCCAGCTCCCGACGCAGAAAAGCAGCACCCGCTGGGTTGTGCGCGACATCGAGCAGCAACGCACGATCGCCCACGCTACAGCGCTCCATGCGCCCGGCCATGCGCACCGCACCTAGCGCGGCTTCAACCGTCTGCTTATGCAGGGGTGCTACCGCCGCGGCAGCAACCACCGCCAGCGCCTGGTTGTGCTGAGGCAAACCCCCGCCGAGTTCCACATCGTCGGGGACAGGCCAGGGCCATACACCGCCTTGCAGACGACCGTCGCGGACGCAGAACTCGACGTCGTAGCGGCCGACCACGCCGTTCAGAGCCGCTGCAGCGTCGAGCACGCTTTGCGGCATGTCCGCTCCCAGCACCATGCGCTGGTTCGGACGCATGACCCCCGCTTTTTCGGCGCCGATCAGCTCCAGCGTATCGCCGAGGAAAGCCTGGTGATCGAGGCCGATGCTGGTAATCACCGATACCTCGGCATCGACGATGTTGAATGCATCCAGGCGGCCGCCGAGGCCGACCTCCAGCAGTGCAACGTCCACATCCTGCTGCTGGAAGGTCCACAGGGCCACCAGCGTGGAGTACTCGAAGTACGTGAGCAGCACCTCGCCACGTGCGGCGTCCACCGCCTCGAACGCCCGGCAGATCATGTCCTCATCCGCAGGCATACCGTCGAGCAGCACGCGCTCACCGAAGTGCAGCAGGTGCGGGCTTAGGGATGCCCCGGTGTGCAGACCATGGGCGCGCAGCACGGCTTCCATGGCGGTGACCGTCGAGCCCTTGCCGTTGGTGCCGGCAACGATCACCGCCGGAATGGCAAGCGGTACAACGCCGAGGCGCTCACCCACTTCACGCACCCGCGTAAGCCCCATGTCGATGTCCTTGCTGTGCACGCGTTCGGCGTGCTCGAGCCAGGCAGCAAGCGTTTTCAACGATCCAGCGCCTGCCGCAATTGCTCTACCTGACGCGTGAGCGCCGGTACCAGCCGCTCAACATCATGGCCAAGCTCCGCCATCGTGTTGACCAACGCTGTACCCACAACAACACCGTCCGCGACCGCACCCACGCGTGCCGCGGTATCCGCATCTTTGATGCCGAAACCCACGCAAACGGGCAGATCTGTGTGCCGCTTCACCTCGGCGACCCGCGACGCCACCTCGTCCACATCCAGGTGGCTTGCGCCGGTAATGCCACGAAAGGATACGTAGTACAGAAACCCTGAGCCCGCGCGACCGATGAGGTCGCAGCGTTGAGGCGTGGTCGTGGGTGCTACGAGAAACACCAGGTCCAGCTCCTCACCGATGTGCTCGGCGCGAAATCTAGCCGCCTCCTCGGGCGGCAGGTTGACCATGATCAG
>JAUILW010000678.1 GCA_030432795.1 Gammaproteobacteria bacterium | reverse complement strand
CAGGGCAACTGTAACCCATCTGCGGGCAGCGTCGATGCCACCACATAGCGGCGCTGCCAGTCGGGCATGCCGAGGGCATCCGCCGGCATACCCACACCCCGCACTACCGCCGCCAGCAGGGGTTGGCTGCCGTCGAGTACGAACAGCGGCGCCCCGGATGCCAACGCACGCGCATCGCAACTGGCCAGCAGCAACGCGGTTGGCAACCGGCGGTAGCGGCAGCGCTCGATACGCCGGGCAGTCCCTGCCGCAACGTCGGCATGAAAGCCAACGAGCAGCGCAACACCACTGGCCTGCGGCGCACCACACCGCCAGGCAGGTGCCGCAAACTTCCCTTCGCAGTTCACCCGGAGAAGCGCTGCGTCGATAGCAGCAAGGCGATGGACCGATCGCACTGCACACCGCTCAGCGAGGGAGGCGCCAACGGAGAACGCGAAGCGCTCGGGCGCACCCCGAAGCACACCATCGTCGAAGAACAGATGCGCAGCGGTGAGGACCGTGTCGTGGGCGATCAGGGTACCGGTGCCGGAACCGCCGGGATAAGGAGAAGAGATGCGGCCAACAGCTGCGTAATCCTCCTGCTCCCATGGCTCGAGCACCCGTCGTTCCGCGGTGGCAGAAGAGGTCAGACAGACAAGAACAAAGAAGATCCGAAGCATGGGCCGAATGTGCACCACCCGCCCCAACGGACAAAGCGCGCCAGCTGATTACGCACGCTCAGGACTCGGAATGTCGCAACTCCTCGGTGCGCACCACCGTGCGCCAGCGGCCACCGCGGAAGCGCAGGATGAGCATCACACCCTTGAGCACGTAGTCGCCCACAAGTGCTGCGTACACCCAGAACACCGGAAGCCCGAGATACGTGGCGAGCGCCGCAAGACCGCAGCGCATGATGATGAGCCCGGCAAACGTGGCAACGAGCGGGAAGCGCGTGTCACCAGCACCGCGCAGCGAGCCGCCGATGGCGAACTCCACCGCCATGAGCGGCATCATGGCGCCGAGCAAGTAGGTGAACTGCACCGTATAGCTGATGGTGAGCGGCTCATCCTTCAGGAAGAACTCCGCGAGCTCCTGCGCGTAGGCAATCACGAGAATGCCGAGCCCTCCCATGGAAAGCACTGCCAGGCCACAGGAACGCCAGCCGGCGCGACTGGCTCCGGCATGGTCGTTGGCGCCCAGGTACTGGCCCACGAGCGTGGAGCCGGCGATGGAAAAGCCGAAACCCACGGTAAAGCACACCATGAGCATGTTCACGCCGATGTTGTAGGCGGCGAAGGCTTCGGTGCCGTAGAAATTGCCGATGAGCATGAGGAAAACGAAGAACCCCACCTGGAAGACACCCTGCTCCACCGCCGCCGGGTAACCAATATCCACGAGCCGCCGCAGCCGTTCGCGCCGCCACCAGCCGCCGCCCACATGGCGCACACGGAACTTCTGCGCCATCCACATCCAGATCAGAATCGCAGCACCGATGGTGAACGCGATCCCCGCCGCAACCGCCGCGCCCGCCACGCCCATTTCCGGCAGGCCAAATCGGCCGAACACCAAGCCATAGAGAAGCGGTAGATTGACCAGGTTGACGCCGAACCCGATCCACAGCGGCGTCCAGGCGTCGCCCGAGGCGCGCAGCGCCGAACTGAGAATGAAATTCACCGCGAACGCCACGTTGAAGACGCACAGCCAGCGAATGTTCTCCGCGGCCAGGTCCAGCGTTTGCGGGTCGAGGCCGAACACGCCTGCCACCGGATGCGCAAAGGCGAGACCGAATACGGCAATGATGAGTGACAGCACGGCACCGAGTATCAGCGACGCCATGGTCACACGGCTGGCTTCCCGGTAGTCCCCGGCACCCCAGGCCCGCGCCACAAGCGCCGTGGTTCCAGCACTCACCGCCATGAGGATGGCCTGCAACGCGAAAAACACTCGCTGTCCAGCTCCGACGGCGGCCAGCGCCTGCGCGCCAAGCTCGCCGACGAACTTGGTCTGCACCATGCCGACCACGGTATAGGAGAGATTGCCAAGAATGGATGGGAAGGCGAGCTGCCAGATACCTGGGCGCTCGCTCGCCTCCGGGTCTTTGCTACTATTCGCCGCTT
>JAUILW010000677.1 GCA_030432795.1 Gammaproteobacteria bacterium | reverse complement strand
GCCATCCAGCCATTCCTGCCGCGCCTGCTCGTTCGGCCAGTCGCGTCCAGCAAGCACACTGTCGCGCAGATCGGCCATGAGCGTGTGCACATCCCCCTGCTGCCAGTGGAAGCGCGCAACACCCCGCACCTGTTCCAGAAGCGACCGGCGCGGACCGCCCTCCTGAATCGGCACGGGCCTGATGCGTCCACCGCGCCAGATCCACATCACCAGGAGCACCAGTGCGAGTCCGACGGCGATGGTGTAGCGCTGCCAGATGATCGTCGCGATGCCTGGCATCTCGGTGTCGAACAGCAACCACACCCCGGCCCGATCTTCGCCGAGCCAACGCAGAAAGTGGGCATGATCGTGGCAGGCGATCTGATCGTTGCGCCACAACGCAAGCGTAGTGACAACGTACACGCGCCCCAGCCCGTGGGGTGCCGCGACGAGCTGGTAGCCGGCTGTGTTGGCAGCCGCCGGATAGTCGAGCAGCGGTTCGAAGTCCAGGCGCCTATCGCTGCTCATGGTAGCCCGTACAGGCGCGGCTTCGCCTTCCAGGTGCAGCGTCGTCAGGCGCTCGCCCGCAGCGCAGCGGGCGTACTCTTCGGCAAGCTCTTCGAGCATCTCCGGCAGCTCATGCACTTGCGCGGAGTCTTCCTCACTTCCCTCATCTTCTTCCACTTCGTAAAGACGCAAACCCAGTAGATCGAGGATCGGGTCCGGGCTTTCGCGGCGCCCTTCGCTGTAGAACTCGCCAGCCACCAGCACCAGACGGCCGCCCGCTGTCACCCACTGCAACAGCGCATCAACGCGCCGCTCGCTCACCGTGCGCAGCGATGAGCCGATGATGACGACACCCTCGGTTGACGGCAGATCATCGAGGAGCGCCAGGCCTTGGGAGTGGTGCACGGCAACATCCACGCGCTCCAGAAAGCGCTCCGCAGCCAGATAAGGATTGCGCAGCGCTTCGGCGCTGGGCGGCCCAGGCAACTCTACTTCCTTCCATTCGGCCAGATACAACGCCACGCCGAGGGCGACCAACAGCAAGCCGACGATCGCCTGAGCGACGGCGCGCGAAGTCATGCGCGCACCTCCAGCCGCGGCCCAGTCCAGTCCTCACAAAGACCGTCGAATGCCTCGTCATCGACGGGCCTATGCGCATAGGCCACCAGTCGCCATTGGTCGATGAGGCGAACGAAGCGCGCATGCACGTCCTTCGGCGCGTTGCGTGCAACCTCGGCTGCGCAATCCCCTTCCGTGTCCCCTTTGCGAAAGCGGCAGCCGTGCGCATCAACCATTTCCACCAGCGCCGCCCGCAGGAGCAGGCTCAGCGCGGCGCGGGCATCATCGGCTTGCCAGCGTGCACGGGCCGCAGCGATCACGTCCGCGGGCAATGCTTCCTCCGCCAGACGCACGCCGAAAAGTTCGCTCGGCAACGCTCCCCGTCCCGAGCCCTGTGCCGCAGGCGCCATCCAGTCCATGAGATTCATGCGCACGGCAAGCCAGACAATAAGCGCACCGACCCCGATCCAGAGGAACACCTCACCGACCTGCGCGATGCCGGCAAACAGAGCATCCCACGCCCACGGTTCCGCCTCACCCGCTTCTTCGGAGTCAAACCAGTCCGCCAGAAATGCTGGGTAGCGGATCGTCTGCACGCTGGTGAACGTGGGGTCTTCAAGCACCTCGGAAATCATCGCCCGAGACTCCGCCTGGCGGGCGTCCTCCGCCCACGAAGCGTCGGGCAGCACCACCAGCGCGGTGCACAACGCAGCAGCCGCAACCAGCCGTCCCGCCAGGCGCCGAAAGGCGATCTCCAGGTCCCACGCCTCCAGCTCCGCGCGCCTGTTCAGGTACAGGGAGAAACCGCAGGCCACATAGAACGGCATGAATGCCGCGATACACAGCGTCGTGGCCAGGGTAGAGATCCAGGCCTGCCATTCCGCTTCCTGACCGAGTAATGACAGCAGGTCGCTCGATTCGCTGCCGGGGACGAACATCCAGGCGGTGGTGATCAGCGCGAACGCAAGGAACGACTCAATATGGATGCCAATGACCGTCAGCCACAGGGCCGCACCGCTCGCCCGCCCGCCCAGCACCCGACGACGTTCCGCAAGC
>JAUILW010000676.1 GCA_030432795.1 Gammaproteobacteria bacterium | reverse complement strand
ATGATCGGCCGCATCGACACAGGCGCGACTTCGAGTTCCCTGCACGCCGAAGAGATCGTCGAATTCGAGCGCGATGGCGAGGACTGGGTGCGCTTTCAGGTAGAAGGCAAAGACGGCATCGCCGAATTCGAGGCCGCCATCGTGCGTCAGGTGCGCGTCGTGCAGCAGGCAGATCCGAAAGGCACACGCAGACCCGTTGTGGAAATTCGGGTGCGGATCGGCGACATCGATGAAACGGTTGAGTTCACGCTCGCTGACCGGTCGCACCTGGACAACAGTCTGATACTCGGCCGCAACTTCCTCAAAGACCTGGCCGTGGTCGACGTGGCCCGACAGTTCATACAGCCAGCGTACGAACCCTGATGCGTCAACGCTGGCCATTTCTGCTGCTCATCGGCTTCCTCGTGGTAGCGGGCATCAGCACGGCGTTGTACCGGCATAACTCCTACGGCATTCCCTTTCTGCCGAGCTCCGAGCAGACCGTGTGGCAGGTGGAAGCGCGTATCCAGTTCAACGCTCGCGGTCGCGAAAGCCACGTGTATCTTGCACTGCCGCCCCTGCAGAGCGGCTTCAGCATAGTCGACAGCAACTACGCCTCCTCCGGTTTCGGGTTCGACATAGATCGCAGCAGAAAGCAGGAGCGTGCGCACTGGACCAAACGCAATGCAACAGGGCCGCAAACGCTTTTCGTGAAGGTCGAGTTGCTCGCGTCGGAATTCGAGCAAAGAGAGGAACCGCCACCCGCAGAACTGACGGCGCCGGCCTGGCAGGAGCCCTACAGAACTGCCGCACAGCAGCTGTTGGATAGTGTCATGCCGATCTCCGCCGACGCGCGCAGCCTGGCACAACAGCTCGTGGGCGCCATGAATACCCTGCCCAAAGACCAAAGTGTCAGCATGCTGCTCGACACGCGTTCACCTGCAAAACTGCTTACAGATCTGCTGCTGAGCGCGCGCGTACCGGCGCGCACCGTCGGCGTGCTGCAACTCGAGGACGGGCGACGACGCCAGGCGCTGGCAGATCTCGTGCAGGTCTGGCAGGACGACCGCTGGCATCTGGTAGACCCGATACACGGCATCGTCAACGACACCGAACGCATGGTGCTGTGGGTCACGCAAGCACCAGCGCTGCTCGAAGTGGTGGGCGGCGACGCCAGCCGCGTGGCGTTCAGCATGATCTCGTCGGTACGGCCGTCGCTCAACGTCGCCACCGAACGCTTCGGCGACTTCGACATCTCGTTGTACAGCCTGCCCATTGCCGAGCAGGGCATGTTCAAGCTGATCATGCTGCTTCCGGTAGGGGCACTCGTCGTCGTGTTCATGCGTATCATCATCGGTCTGAAAACCTCCGGCACCTTCATGCCCGTGCTCATCGCGCTGGCGTTTCTGCAAACAGATCTCGTACCGGGCCTGCTGAGCTTCATCATCGTCGTCGCCATCGGGCTGATGATCCGCAGCTATCTATCGGACCTGAACCTGCTGTTAGTGGCGCGTATCGCCGCACTCGTCATGATCGTCATCGGCATCATCACGCTGTTCAGCGTGGTCTCATCACGCATGGGACTCATTGGCGGGCTGACCATCTCGTTTTTCCCAATGATTATCCTGGCCTGGACAATCGAGCGGCTGTCGATCACCTGGGAGGAAGAAGGGCCTCAGGAAGTGCTCAAGCAGGGCGGTGGCAGCCTGTTCGTTGCAGTGCTCGCCTACCTGATGATGAGCCTGTCGCTCATTGAACACCTGGCATTCAACTTTCCCGAGCTGCACCTGGTGGTGTTGGCGCTGGTACTGCTTCTCGGCCGCTACACCGGCTACCGGCTGCTGGAGCTGCGACGCTTTGCGGCATTCAAAGCCCGGGATGAGGCGTGAAAAACTGGTTCAAGGACTGGGTGTCCCCAAGCTACCTTCGCCGGCACGGCGTGCTCGGCATGAACTACCGCAACATTGGTTTCATCGCACAGTACAACGACCGCAGCCGCTTCCCCCTGGTGGATAACAAACTGCTCACCAAACAGGTGGTCGAACGCTCACAGATCGCCGCCCCCAAGCTCATCGATGTCGTTGAATCGCAACACGATATCGAAGAGATCGCCGAAACGCTCAAGGACTT
>JAUILW010000675.1 GCA_030432795.1 Gammaproteobacteria bacterium | reverse complement strand
CGCTGCTTGAAGCGAATACCCGCCAGATCCTCTTCATTCCAACGAAACGTCGATTCCGTCCAGGAGCCCGACTCCGCATAGTCGAAGAACATCTTCGGCGTACGCCTTGCGTGCAGCGCACGAAGATCCGGTATGCAGGTTGCAGATTGCAGATTCACGAAAAAACTCCAGAACTAAGGTGAGGCCAACATGATGCCTTGCGCTTTCTGTCCCAGCAGTACACGGCCAGCGTCTTCCATCTGCTGGCTGGCCACCGTGACATGCTGGCGCACCACACGGGCATCGCGGGCGAGGCGCTCCAGGGGATGATCCAACCAGTTGGCGGACGTGCCGGCGGCCTCGGCAAGCAGATCTACCGATTCGGTGCAGCTTCGTACCGCATCGGAGCACACCAGCTGGTAGACCGCGCGCTCATGGGACGTCACCGCCTCGGCTGCTTGTGCCTTGCGCCACAGACCTTCAGTGCGCGCCATCAGCGTATCCTCTGCGCGAACCACGCGCGCCATTGCTTCGGCGGCGGCGCGCTGCGCGTGCGACAGCTGCGCAAGCCTTCGGCTGTTGAACCGCGGCACCTTACCGGCGGCTAACGCCTGAAACGTGTCCAACGCCGCACGCGCGATGCCGAGGCTCACCGCTACTTTGTTGTACGCCAGCCGCGCGCCCACGGGAAAACGGAGCAGAGGGTCGTCAATTGCCACGCCGCCAATCGGCTGCACGATGTTCCGCGCAGGAACGTGAACATCTTGCACCAGCACATCGTGTGAACCGGAGCCGCGCATACCGCTGACGTGCCACGTGTCCAGAATACTCCACTCACCTTCAGGAATGACCGCGTAGCATCTGGTGCCATCCACGGTGACAGTGGCAGCAAACACCTGAGCGTTGTGGCAGCCGCTGGCGAACGGCCATTGGCCGCTGATGCGATAGCCATCGCCGTCGGGTAGCGCCTCGCCAACTGCCGCGGTGCTGCTGCAGAGGAGCGTGAGAGGATCTGCCAGCAGCTGTGCGCACTCGCCCATCGCCGGTGCGACCAGGCCGAAATTCTCGATGCCGATCATCAGGTTCCAGCCGGCGCTGGCGCAGGCCTCGCTGATGCGTGCGATGGTTCGGATCTGCATCATTGGGTCAGCGCCTTCACCGCCACAAGCCTGCGGCAGGCTGATGCGATATAGCCCCTGCGCCGCCATGGCCTGCGCCACATCCGCCGGCAAACGACGCTCCTGATCTGCCCGCTCGGCACAAGCGCGCACCACCTCAAACAGCGCATCTGCCCGTGCCAAAGGCGTATCCACGGCGGCTTCTTCACCTGGCATCCGCTGCCCCCATCGCATCCCCTGAATCGCGGCAATCATATATGCTTGCCGCCATGCAGTACGACTACATCATCGTTGGTGCCGGCACAGCCGGCTGTGTGCTCGCCAATCGCCTGTCCGCCAATGGCGACGCTTCCGTGCTGCTGCTGGAAGCGGGCGGCAAGGACGACTACTTCTGGATCCACATCCCGGTGGGCTACCTGTACACCATCGATAATCCACGCACGGATTGGTGCTTCAAGACCGAAGCGGAACCAGGCCTCGGCGGTCGCAGCATCGGCTATGCCCGCGGCAAGGGTCTCGGTGGCTGTTCGTCCATCAATGCCATGATCTACATGCGCGGCCAAGCCAGCGACTACGATCACTGGGCGCAGCTGGGCAACCGCGGTTGGGGCTGGGAAGATGTGCTGGAAGTGTTCAAGCAGCACGAGGACTACCAGCACGGCGCCGACGCCTGGCACGGCAGCGGCGGCGAGCTGCGGGTGGAGGAACGCCGGGTGAACTGGGAAATTCTCGACGCCTGGCGCGATGCGGCCGAAGCCTGCGGCATCCCCAAGATCGATGAGTTCAATCGCGGCGACAACTTCGGCACCGCTTATTTTCAGATGAATCAGAAAACCGGCGTGCGTTGGAGCGCAAGCAAAGCGTTCCTGCGCCCGGCCCTGTCGCGCCCCAACCTCACCCTGATAACACACGCGCACACCCAACGCGTTCGCTTCGATGATGAAAACGGCCTCAAAGCTACCGGCGTGGATGTCTATACCCGTGACGGCGAGCGCACATTCGAAGCCCGCCG
>JAUILW010000674.1 GCA_030432795.1 Gammaproteobacteria bacterium | reverse complement strand
TGTAGAACATGCCATCAGCAGCACCCACCATGCGCAGCGTCTGGTCGGCCAGAAAACCGTTGGAGCCGATGATGAACAGCCGCGCTGATTCCGGCGACCTTTCGATGACGGAGGCGAACGTAGGTTCATCTGCTGATGCTTCGTCATCCCCGTCACTGTCTTCGGCAGGCGCTTCCTCCAACAGCGGTGAGTTCTTGCCGGCAAAGTAGGAGTCGAAGCGCCCCTGAAGAGCGACCGCGAGCACCCGTGCGCCGATCTCCCCTTCCGCAACAAAGGCAGAGATGCCCTGCTCATCGAACTGGGGAACGACGTTAGTGCTGGTGGATACCCAACTACCTTCCGATGAGCGCAGGAGTTCCGTGACCTGCAGCTTGTCAGCCACCCCATCGGCAAGCTCCACCGGAGAGGCCCACGGCACGGTGACCTGCGGTACGCCTTGCGCAAACGGCATGTCCGCCATCGCGTCGGGGCGAACATCCACAAAGTAGGGATAGCTGATCATCGCCAGGTCCTGAAAGCTGAAGCCGCCCACCTGCCGGGTGACGGGCACCGGAAACATACCGCTCTGCGGGTCCATCACCAGCTCAGCGGGCATGGTCACACCGTGGTGCGCAAGCCAGTCCTCCAGGCCTGTAGTCTGTGGGTTGGCGGTGAGGGACTGCTGCGTGAGTGCAGCGTCGAAGGGTGCTGCACTGAGCACCACCGTGCCGCCACGCATCAGAAACTGATCCACCGCGAACACGGCTTTCTCGTCGAGATTTTCCGGATCGACTACAACCAGCATTTCCGCGCCACCTGGCAACGTACCACTGCCGAGGTCTGCAGATTCCACGTCGAAGTCGCTGGCGAGAAAGTCACGCAACTGGGTGAACTGCGCGCCCTGCGGCTGCGGCATGAACTGGTTGGGCGGCGCCGCCGGCGGCGCTGGTGTGGCAAGCGCAACGGATTTCATCAAGCCGCTGGCAAATCGCTTCAGGCCTTCTTCAATGCCTTTTCTGGTGGCATCTTCAGAAAGCGCATCCGGCAGCGGCATCTGTACCACCGTGTCACCCTGATGCAGCGTCATGTAGAAGTAGAAGCGGTTCGGGTCGAACAGG
The DNA here is from genome assembly GCA_030432795.1 of Gammaproteobacteria bacterium. Taxonomy (GTDB): domain Bacteria; phylum Pseudomonadota; class Gammaproteobacteria; order Pseudomonadales; family Azotimanducaceae; genus SYFY01. Next base: position 1,025 of record JAUILW010000674.1, on the reverse strand, counting down.
GTCAGCACCATGGGCTGAAAGCCGTAGCTTGCGGCGATCTCCTGCGCTACAGCACCACCGTCAGCGTCCGGGTCGATGAACTCCACTGAGAACTTCCCGTCGCTCTCTGCAGCCAGCGCATCCAGCACGCTGGTAAGCGTGCTGCGAAAATCCACAAGCTGCTCCGGCAGCACGGCATCGGACGACACATAGCCTTTGAAGGCCACGGGATCGGCGATGTTGGCAAACATTGAGCCACCACCTTGAAAGCCGTAGAGCACTTTCTTGATGCTGCGCGTGATGTCGAACTCCGGGTTGCGCAGCAACACGTCGATCTCGGTTTCACCGCCGGACTTCACCTCGATGAGGTCGCGGAAACTCAACACCTCATACTCGTCGCCGTACATGATGAGCACGTCAAAGTACGCATTCACCAGCGCCGACTGATAGCGGTCGGTCACCTGGAACGGCACCGAGCGAATGCCGTATTTGGTGTTGGCTTCGTCCTCCATCTGCGGATCTCTGGCCGGGTCTACCACCTCCACCCGAACGCGACCGTCTCCTGCCACCTCGTACTCCTGCAGCAGATCCTTCATGCGCGGCACCAGCGGCGCCAGAAGCGGATGCGTCTTGTCCGAAAAATACCCGCGAATGAGCATGGGCTCGCGAAGCTGGCGCAGATAGGAGCGCGTCGCATCGGAGATGGTGTACTGCTGCCCTTCGGTCATGTCGAAGCGCAGGCTCGATACCTGCGACAACCAGACGTTAGCGAGCAGCACGTTGCCTACCAGAAGCGCCGTGCCCACACGCCACGCAGTGTGCCGCGCCGGCGGCGCGTCCGCTGCCCAGCGTTCACGCTCCAGCGCAAAGACATTCAGCGCCAGAAACGCTACGGCGATGGAGACGTAGTAGTAGAGATCTCGCGCGTCCAGCACGCCGCGGGTGATGGACTCGAACCGCGAGCCGCTGCCCAGTGCGTACAGAAGCTCCGTCAGCCAGCCGCTGGTGAGATCGGTCAGGGTGTTCGAACCCAGCAGGTAGAACAG
>JAUILW010000673.1 GCA_030432795.1 Gammaproteobacteria bacterium | reverse complement strand
TGCGTGGCCAGGAGTGTCAGCGCCGTGTCGAGCAGCCCTTCCATATGCCGCGGCTCAGCCGAGCACCAGCTCCGCGAACGTGCGCAGCTGCGCCATGTTCTGCGTCGATACCAGCAGCGAAGTCACCGGCGTTTCCCGCCAGGCCTGCAAGCGGTCCTTGATGCGATCCACGGAGCCCACGAGAGAGATCTCGTCCGCCAGTTCCGTCGGCACCGCGGCGGTCGCTTCGTCTTTCCTGCCGGACAGGAACAGGTCCTGGATCTTGCCGGCCGCTTCCTCGAAGCCCATGCGCTGCACCAGTTCGTTGTGGAAGTTGCGCGACTTCGCACCCATGCCACCGATGTACAGCGCCAGGTTGCGCTTCAGCGGCAGGAGCGCGCGTTCGATGTCGTCGTCGATGATCACCGCCACGCCCTGCATGATCTCGAAGCCGGGCTTGGCGTGGGCGATCTGATCCGCATACACCTCCTGGCGGTAGGGCGAGTAGTACAGCGGCAGCCAGCCGTCTGCGATCTCTGCGGTCATGGCGACGTTCTTCGGGCCTTCGGCGCCGAGAAAGATCGGCAGATCGTCGCGATAGGGGTGCGTGATGGACTTCAGCGGCTTGCCCAGCCCCCAGGCTCCTTCGCCGGTGTAGGGCAGCGGGTAGTGCTCGCCGTCGTTCACCACCGGTTCTTTGCGCTCCAGCACCTGGCGAATGATGTTCACGTACTCGCGGGTGCGCGCCAGGGGCTTGCCGAACGGCCGGCCGTACCAGCCTTCCACTACCTGCGGGCCTGAAACCCCGAGGCCGAGGATTACCCGTCCCTTGGTGAGATGATCCAGCGTCAACGCCGCCATGGCGGTGGCGGTTGGAGCGCGCGCCGATAGCTGGGCGATGCCGGTGCCGAGTCGAATGCGCTCGGTGTGCGCGCCGATCCAGGCAAGTGGCGTGAACACATCCGAGCCCCAGGCTTCTGCGGTGAACACGGCGTCGTAGCCGAGGCGCTCCGCCTCCTGGGCGATGGCGACCATGTTCGGATTTGGTGCAGCACCCCAGTAGCCGAGCTGCAGGCCGAGTTTGAGATCTTTCACGGTGGCTCCCTCGTGTCGTTGGCAAAAGCTGCATGGTACCGGAAATGGCGGGGTTCATCGGCGGGTCATGAAGCGCAGGCAACCTCCCCGCCGTGGTGCACCAGAGCGTTGCTGGTGGCGAAAACGCACTGTCTTGTGGCATCTGCGGATGCCACGCCACAGGAATCGCTGGCACGCTTGTTGCACTTCCGGTTACCACACGCACGCAGGAGGCAATCATGAGCGGTAATCTGGTCAGTGTAAGAAAGAAGAAGGTACCCACCCTCTACGAGCAGGACGAGAGCAAGTACGCGGGACCGCACCGCTGGCAGGTGCAGCCCTGGGCGAAGCTTGCCCGACGGGCACTGCGGCAGCACGCCTACACCCGCTGGAGCGATGCGGCATTTTCTGACGTGGCGGTGAACGGGCTTGCGCATCTCGACGAGGTCGAGGGGCCTTGCTTGTTCATCGGCAATCACACGAGCCATCTGGACACGCTGCTGGTGATGGAGGCGCTACCCGAACGCTTCCGTTACAACCTGTTTTTTGGCGCCGCCCAAGACCGCTGGTTTGTCAAAGGTCGCAAGAAGCTGGTGCTCAAGCCCTGGTACCAGAGCCTTGCGTTAGGCACGTTCCCAATCCTGAGAGGCGGCGGCAAGCGTGCGCTCAGCTATGCGGGCTGGCTGCTCGATCAGGGGCAGAACGTGTTCGTGTTTCCCGAAGGCACCCGCGCGACCAGTGCAGCCCTTGGTGACTTCAAGCACGGCGTAAGTATTCTGGCGCTGCAGCACGATGTACCGGTGGTGCCCATCTACCTCAGCGGCCTGCAGGCGTTGCAGCCAAAAGGTCAGCGGGAGGTCACTCGTGGTCCCGCTGCGGCGACGATCCTTCCCGCCCTCCGGTTTGCGCCGGGTACCGAGGTCGATGATGCAACAGCACAGCTTTTTGATTCGATGAACGGCGAGCACCTGCGCCAGGCAGGTGTGCCGATGGTTGCGCCCAAGGCAGCGTAAAGCGTTGTTGCCGGTAGTTGGGTGAGAGGCGGCGGCAGCAGTAACGCCGCCGCCGCATTTTG
>JAUILW010000672.1 GCA_030432795.1 Gammaproteobacteria bacterium | reverse complement strand
GGCACGCCGATTACGCTGATCAGCGCCGGCATCCTCGCGCTCGGCGTTTTAGGATTTCAGGGCCTGTGACCGACGTCGGCCTGCTGCTGGGGTTGGTGCTGCTGGTATGTGCGCTGCTGGCCATCGCGCAGCGACGGCTGGCAACCGGAGACGACGCCTTCGTGCAGGCCATAGAGGCGGCCCTGCCAAAGACCCAGTGCGCGCAGTGCGGCTACCCAGGCTGCCGGCCGTATGCTCAAGCGCTGGTGGAGGGCGCTGCCATCGATCTGTGCCCGCCCGGCGGCGAGGCCACGGTGCAGCACCTGGAGGCACTGCTGCCGAATAACCCACGCACCGGCGCGGCGCTGGCGGAACCTGCCGTGCTGGTGGCGCGCATCGACGAAAGTCGCTGTATCGGCTGCTATCTGTGTATCGAGGCCTGCCCGGTGGACGCCATCGTCGGTGCGCCGAAACACATGCATACCGTGCTGCGCGAAGCCTGCACCGGCTGCGAGCTCTGCCTGCCGCCTTGTCCCGTGGACTGCATCGTGATGGAGCGGCCGTGATCGCGAGCTACCTGCGCCCGCTGCAGAGCCGCTGGTGCGTGGAACCGGGCGAAGCGGTGCGCTGCGGGGCGCTGATCGGCACCGGCCGCGTACGCACACATGCCGCGTTCACCGGCACGGTCACTCGCATTGACGATGCGCGGCTGGAACTCGACGTTGCAGATGCCGAGCAGGTACCGAGCCTCGATCCGCTCGAGGTGCACAGCTCGCGCGCCGCCGTTCTCGAACGCATTGAACAGGCAGGCATCGTCGGCCTGGGCGGCGGCGGCTTCCCCACCCACCTGAAGCTTGTCGAAGCGCTGCGCATAGGCGTTGGAAAACTTGTCATCAACGCGGTTGAGTGCGAACCCGGTGTGCACTGCGACGCAGCACTGTGCGAGCAGTTCGAGCCGGAAATCGTGCAGGGGATTGAGGCGTTGCAACACCTGCTCGACGCCGAGGTACACATCATTCAGGGTGCTGCGACCTGCCCCAGCCGACAGGCGTGGCAGACCCATACGCTGAACGCCGACACGCCAGCGGGTGCGGAACGCCACTTGTGCCGATCGATCTTTGGCATCACCCTCGCGGCCGAGGAGCGGCCCGTGCACCATGGCATCGTCGTCGTCAACGTCGGTACCGCCCACGCAATCGCCCGCGCGCTGCAAGGCTGGCCCCTGATCAGTCGCATGGTCACGGTCGGCGCGTCGAACCAATGGCTCGCGCTCGGCACGCCAATCTCAAGCCTGCTCGACGGCGCATCGTTTCTCGTGGGCGGGCGCCTGAGCGGTGCCCGTGTCGGCAGCGATGCGGCCATCGACAAGACCACCAACGCGGTTGAGCCGGCGCCGGCTCGGCTCGCAGCTAAGCCGTGCATCAACTGCGCTGCCTGCGACGCGGTATGCCCCGAAAGTCTGCCGGTGGCGCAACTGGCGCGATTGCCCCGCGGCTGCGTCGACACCGCGCAACGCCTCTCCGCAGACCGCTGCATCGAGTGCGGCTTGTGCACGCCGGTGTGCCCGAGTCACATCGACGTGGTGGATATCCTGCGCAAACACCGAGGAGATGTACGCCACGCAGTAGCGGAGCAGCGGGCAGCTGCCACATCGGGCAGCCGCTTTGAAGCGCGCGAGCAACGCCGCATGGCGCAGCGCGCGCTGCGCGATGCGCGCCGGCAGGAGCGGCTGCAACGCCGGCAGCGCAATGGCTGACACCATCACAGACCAGCGCACACTGGACAGCCACCAGACCATGCTCTGGGTGAGTGCTGCGCTGCTGCCGGGTATCGCCACCATGGCAATCCTTTTCGGCGCGGCGGTACTGTTGAACCTCGCGGCCTGCCTGGTGGCTGCCTGGCTTACGGAAGCCGCCTGTCTGCGCCTGCGACGTCGGGATTGGCTAGCGGGCTTGGGCGATTTCAGCGCCCCGGTAACGGCGCTGCTCGTCGGCCTCACGGTGCCACCGGGCGCACCCATCGCAGCCCCCGTGCTCGCAACCGTTACCGCCATCGCGCTGGGTAAGCACGCCTACGGCGGCCTGGGGCAGAACCTGTTCAATCCGGCCATGGTGGGCTACGCCGTCGCACTGGTGTCCATGCCGGCAGCGT
>JAUILW010000069.1 GCA_030432795.1 Gammaproteobacteria bacterium | reverse complement strand
TCAGCCTCGATACGCGCTACGAGCCGCTGGCGGATGCCATCGCGCACGAAGTGACGGCCGACCTGTCCAGGCTGCACTGGTTGCGGGTCATTTCCCGCGCTTCCACGTTCAAGTTGCGCCACGGTGTCGAGCCGGAGGAGGTTGCCCGCATCCTCGCGGTGGACTATCTGTTGACCGGCAGCCTTGCAATTTTTGGCGATCATGCGGCGACGACCATCGAGCTGATGGACATGCGCACACGGGAAGTGATCTGGGCGGATCGGCAGAGCAGCAGCCTGGCAGATCTCATCGGCCTGCGCAGCGAGTTGTCTTCCAGAATCGCCAATGTCATCGAGATGCGCATACAGGTGCAGGAGGCAGGCCCCGAGTCGCCGGTCAACACCGAGCACCTCGATGCGTGGACTTGTTATTTCCGCGGCCTGCGGCATGCGCACCGATTCAACAGGCACGACAACGACACCGCCATGCATCTGTTCGAACGGGCGGCGCGGTTGGATCCGCAGTTTGCGCTGGCACAGGCCGGCCTTTCTTTTACCCACTTTCAAGCGGCGTTCGTCGGCTACAGCGGTGACTATGAGGGCTCCAAGCACAAGGCCATGCAATGCGCGGAGCGCGGCTACGAGTTGGATCCGTTGGACCCGGTGGTGAACCTGACCGTCGGTCGTGCGCGCTTTCTCAATGGCGAGGGGGAACAGGCGAACGGGTGGTTCCAGCGAAGTGCGCAGCTCAGCCCCTCCAATGCGCTTGCTTACTACAACCAGGCTCTGGTGGGCGCCACCACTGGCAGCGTGGCGGGCATCGAGGAGATGGTGGCAAAAGCGCTGTCCCTGTCCCCCATCGATCCGTTGCGTTATGCGTTTCTGGCCACACCCGCCCTGGATCTACTGACGCGAGGCGATGCGCAGGGTGCGCTTCCCTGGGCGCTGCGTGGATCGGCAGCGCCGCGGGCCCACCACCTGATCGATGCGATCACCGCCCTTGCGGCTTACGGCGTGGGCGATGCGCAGTTGCTGGCCCGCTGGAAAGAGCGACTGCAGCAGCGAGCGCCCAACTTCCGTGTGGAGCATTTCTTCCGAGCCTTTCCCGTGCGCGAGTCCGCCCGGCGGGACTTCCAGCAGGCCTTCAAACAGATGGGCTTTCGCTGACCGGCAGATATCGTGACACATGTTTTCGGCGGTCCAGCCACAGCAGCAACGGCGGCAGGAACAACAGATCCAGCAGCAGCGCAACGATGATGATCGGCGTGATCATCAGCGCCACATTCTGAAAGTGGAAGGTGTTGGAGAACACCAGCAGGAAGGTGCCGACGGCCAGCGACAGGGTGGTGATGGTGATCGCTGATCCGGCCCGGTCGAGCGCGTGGCGCACGGCGCTGTCCGGCGTCGCGCCATCGCGCAGTGCGGTGATGTATTTGGACAGGACATGCACCGAATCGTCTACGACGATGCCGATGCTGATGGAGAACAGCATCAGGATGTAGGGGCTCAGCTCGCCCTGGAATACGCCCCATAAGCCGAACACGATGGTGGCGGGGAAGAGGTTGGGGGCGATGCTGATCAGCCCGTAGCGTACGCTCTTCAGGCCGACGAGCATGGTCAGTGTGATCAGCAGGAACGTAACTGCGAAGCCCTGCAGCAGTTCGACGGTGGTGGCACGGTCCAGGCGCGCGAACAGGATGCTGTAGTCGCCGTGCAACACATCGTACCCGCCTTCCAGGTTGTCGCCGATCCAGGATTCGATGCGCTCGTTGAAGGCCACCAGCTCGCCGTTGGACAGATTGGATGTCCCCACTGCCAGGCGCACCATCGAGTAGTCGGCGTTGAAGATGGGTTCAAGGCTTGGCTCGATTTCCTGCACGAGCTGGTAGCCCACCAGGTAGTCGATGATCTGCAGCTGATCCTCAGGAACCACGTCATAGGCCGCATCGTCGTCGTGCTCGTCCTTGTTGCGGGCGCGCAGGTAGTCGGTGTAGCTGGCAACGAAGGTGGCCTCGGGTTGTGCTTCGAGCCACTGCGACAGCCGGTCTACCTGCTCGAGGAAGGCGGGCTCGGTAATGCCGTAGTAGCTGCCGCTGTCGATGCTGTACACCAGGCTCTGATCGTTGCCGATTTTCTCCCGCAAGGCTTCGAGAATATGGTGAAAGTCGGAATCTTCATCCACGAAGCTGTAGCGGTTGAAGTCCAGGCGGTTCAGCGGAAGAAGAGCGAGCGTTGCAACGATGACCGCGGTGCCGGTGATGAGGAGCGCGCGCCCCCGGGTGAGCACCAGACGCTCCACCGCATCGATGAAGCCCCGCACGGCCAGCGGGCGCGGCACGCGGTGGGTAGGTAGCAGCAGAATCAAGGTCGGCAGCAGCAACAGGGTCATCAGGTAGGCCCACACGGTGCCAAGGGCGATCACATTGCCGAAACCGTAGATGCCGGGTGAGGAGGAGAAGTTCAGGCCCATAAAGCCCATGGCGGTGGTGAGCGTGGCAAGGCTCACAGGCTGCAGGTTCAGCGTCAGGCTTTGCTGCATGGCCGCCAGCTTGTCGAGGCCCTGGTGCAGGCCCTGGGCGTAGACCGCGATGATGTGGATGCCGTGGGCAACCGCCACGACAAACACCACCAGCGGCCCGAGGCTGGAGATCTGGTTGAAGGGGATGCCGAGCCACCCCCAGGAGCCCGTGGTGAGCCCGATGGCGGAGAGCGAGACGGCGAATAGTGCCAGCGCATAAGGCAACGAGCGCAGGCACAACCACAGGAGCAGGATCGAGGCGCCCATCACCAGCGGCATGAGCATGGTGCGATCGCGCACCTGCGCCGCGACACCGTCGCGCTCGAACAGCATGCCGCCCAGCGTGTAGATCTCCACCTGCGGATACTCCGCGCGCAGCCCATCTCGAAAGGCCACCACCGAGTCGGCGATGCGCAGGCGCGTCGCCTGATCATCGGGTGATACGCGAAACTTCACATTGGCCAACGCCATGCTGCCGTCCGGCGCCAGCAGGGTTTTGGTGAGGTCCTCATCGTCCAGGGCCAGGCGGCGGATGTCGTCGATGGCTGCTGCGTCCAGCAGGTCCAGGGGCGGGAACAGGTAATCCCGGTCCAGCCGTTCGGCATTGGACTCCGAGAGCCTGCGGTTCATCAGCGAGCCTGCGGAGATGGCGGAATCGATTTCGGTGTAGCGGTTCGTCAGGCCGTCCATGGCGCGCAGCACGGGCATATCGAACACCCCGCCTGCGCCCTGGAATACGAACAGCACACCCTGGGTCGGTGGAAAGTGCTCGCGGGAGCGCTCGACCTCCACGGTGTAGGGATCGTTCTCGGCCAGCATGGAGCGGTAGGTGGCCTCCACGCTTGCGTACTGCATGCCCCACATCACGACGGCGCACAGCGTCAGGGCGAGCGCGGCGCACAGCCAGCGAGCGCGTGTCAGGTAACGGGCGAACAGTGTGGTCAACTTGGGCGCGGTCTGGCGGCGGTGTGCTAGAGTCTACCGGCCATGTAAGCCGGTGCAATTCTTCCATGAAAAATCTGTTGGCATTGTTGTTGGCGTGCTGCCTCGGTGTTACCAGTGCGCACGCAGCCGTAGATCGGGTGGGCGATTTCGCCTTGCTCGATCAGACGGGCACCTTTCATCAGCTCAGCTACTACGGGGACCACGACTACCTGGTGCTCGCCGCCCACGTCATCGGTGACGCTGATGCCCGGTCTGCGGCTAGCGCCGTCAAGGCTGCTGCGGAGGCAGACACGAAGGTCGCAGCGTTTCTCATCAACGCCGTTGATGATCGGGCAGCCCTGGCAGCACAGACCGGCCTCGGTTTGCCGGTGCTGGTGGATGAGGCGCAACTGGCGACGCGTGCCCTTGGGCTTACGCAGGCAGGTGAAATCGTGGTGCTCAAGGCCGAGACCCTCGACGTGGTCTATCGCGGTCCGGCGCAGGCGCTGGGCGCGGTGCTGGCGGGCTCGACGGAGACGCAGGCAGCCGCGGCAACCAGTCAGGCGCTGCCTCTGCGGCCGATGCCGCAAGCGGTGTCCTACAGCGCCGACGTGGTGCCCATACTCGAGCGCAACTGCGTCAGCTGTCACTACGAAGGCGGTATCGGTTCCTGGCCCATGAACAGTCATGCCATGGTGCGCGGCTGGTCGCCGATGATGCGTGAGGTGCTCATGACCCGGCGCATGCCGCCGGGCCAGGTGGATCCCCACGTGGGTAAACCGCTGCTCGAGGTAGCGGGTCTCACGGCGAACGAACAACGCACGTTACTCAGCTGGATCGATGCCGGCGCGCCGATGGATAACGATGCGGACCCGCTGGCTGAGCTCAAGATCGAGCACAAGCAGTTTTCCCTGGGCGAGCCGGACCTGGTGTTCCGTGTGGCGCCACAGGAGATCCCCGCTACTGGTGTGCTGGACTACCGCTACGTGCCGGTGCAGCTCGACCTGGAGGAGGATGTGTGGGTGCAGGCCATGGAGTTCGTGCCGGGCGACCGGCAGGTGCTGCATCACGTGATCGCGTACGTGTCGAGCCCGGCGGATCGCACGGTGCGCGGGCGGGAGACCGGTGCCGCCCAGGGTGACAGCGTCGGCGGCTTCGCCCCAGGGCGCAACCCGGACCAGTTCCGCGATGACAGCGGCAGACTGCTGCGCAAAGGTTCCAACCTGCTGCTGCAGATGCACTACACCACCTCCGGCCGCGCCACCGTGGACGAAACCCTGGTGGGTCTATATCTGCACGACGCACCGCCAAAGTACGTAATGAGCGGTGGCGTTGCCGGGACACGCAGGTTCCTCGTGCCGCCCCATGCCAAGGAGTACAAGCTGCAGGGCGAGCAGCGCATCGAGCGCGACGCCTACCTGTATGGTCTGGCGCCGCACATGCACGCGCGGGGTAAGTACATGCGCTACACAGCACACTACCCGGACGGGAGGAGTGAAGTGCTGCTCAGCGTACCGAAGTACGACTTCAACTGGCAGTTCAGTTACGACCTGGCGGAGCCGTTGTTTCTCCCAGCGGGCAGCCGCATCGTTGCCGACGGTGCCATGGACAACTCCAGCCGCAACCCCGGCAACCCGAACCCGGACGTTCCCGTGCACTTCGGCCTGCAGACCAAGCACGAGATGTTCTTCGGCTTCACCACCTTGCGCTACGTAGGCGACACGCCTGAAAACATTGCCGGCGGCAGCCCGGCCGGCAATTCAGCCGCGGGACGATGAGCTTGCGTGTTTTGTTGCCGCTGCTGGCGATTATGCTGGCCTCGGCTTGTGCTGCACCTAACAAGCAGGCAGTGATTGCGCTGACGGAGCTGCAGCAGGCAGCCGATGGGCGTGGCAGCCTGCTGTTCTGGTCGACGCCGCAGCGGCGCGTCGGCTTCGCCAGCATCGACCAGATCCTGCCGGTGCGCCGCATCGAAGCCGGTGCGCAGGTGCTCGACCTCGAGCCCGCTACGCGCGATCTCAGCGACGTCAGCTACGAGGTGGACGGCAAGCGCTACACGGTGGCGGAGTTTCTCGCTGATCCTGCGGCCATGGGCCTGATTGTCGTGCAGAACGGTAAAGTCCTCTACGAGCACTACGCCGACGGTCATGATGCGGACGCCCGCTGGATCAGCTTCTCCGTGACAAAATCTGTTACCTCGCTGCTCATCGGTGCGGCCATCCACGATGGTTTCATCGTCAGCGTCGACGAGCCGGTCGTGCACTACCTGCCGAGGTTGCGCGGCACCTCCTACGAAAACACGACCATACGCAATGTGCTCAACATGGCGTCCGGCGTGCGCTGGAATGAAGACTACGCCGACCCGAATTCGGATGTCTCCCGAGCGGGCGCGGCCAATGGCGTGGCGCTCGTGCGCTACCTGGCAGATCTCCCCAACGACGCCGCACCGGGTGAGAAGTTCAACTACAACACCGGCGAAACGAATCTGGCGGGTGAGCTTCTGCGCGCTGCGATCGGCAACAATGCCGCCACCTACCTGTCGCACCGCATCTGGCAGCCGTTTGGCATGCAGGCGGATGCCTACTGGATGCTGGGGGAGGCCGGCGGCGGTGAGCTTGGCGGTTGCTGCATCAATGCGACGCTGCGCGACTACGCGCGCATCGGCATGTTTGCACTGGCCGATGGCGTGCTCGCCGATGGTACCCGGGTGCTGCCGGAGGGCTGGATGGCCGAGTCCATCGCACCTTCCCGGGGCTATGACGGGTATGGTTATCTGTGGTGGCTGGATGGCGACGGCGCCTATTCCGCGCGCGGCATTTTTGGCCAGACCATTCGCATCGATCCGGCAAGTGGGCTTGTGATCGCCATGCACAGCAACGCCCCGGCGGCGGTGCGTACGGACTACCACGCGCACCAGACGGCGGCCCTGGCGGCCCTGCGCGCGGCGCTGCGCTGAGGCATGCTCACTCCGTTCCATGTGGCTGTGCAGGTGCGCGACATCGCAGAGGCGCGTCATTTCTACGGCGAGCAGCTGGGCCTGCCTGAGGGGCGTAGCGCCGAGCATTGGGTGGATTTCGACATGTTCGGTCACCAGTTCGTCGTGCATCTGAACACGGCCCTCGGAGCCGACGGGCAGGTGCCGCGGATCAGCAACCCGGTGGACGCGCACGATGTGCCGGTGCCGCACTGCGGTGTGGTGCTGGACCTGCCGCGCTGGCATGCGCTGGCAGACCGGGCGCGGGGGTTCGTCGAATCCTTCATCATAGAACCCTACGTGCGCTTCGCCGGCCAGCCCGGCGAGCAGTGCACCATGTTCTTCCTCGATCCCTCTGGCAACGCGCTGGAGTTCAAGGCCTTTGCCGATATCGACGCGGAGCTCTTCCGCCGCAGCTGACGGATAGGAACGATTCACGCTGTTTTTGGAGGAAAGGAAGTATCGCGGCGCTTGAGAGGTTGGCCTGAGAAGGTGGAATCTGATGTGATGGCCGGCGGCGCAAAAAAAAGTGATCCGCTGGCGCCGGGTTGTGCGACTGGCTTACGGCGATGGAATGTCAGCCTGAGGCGGCTGCGCAACGCCTAGCCCCTGCGGTCGTTGGGTTGGTTCGAGGTTGTTGGAGAGTCGGACCTTGGGGCTGCACGAGCGGGGTGCGGGACTTCTTGATGCGGTTGATGATCTTGTCTATGACGGCGTGATGGCAGGCCGTGTTTGAGGGCGTATACCCGTCAGGGATGAGCATATGTAGGTGCACGTTGAGGTTCAGGTCGGAGCCGAAACGCTGGATAAAGGGGATGGCGCCTGATCGCGCGCCGCTGTCGCGGGTGATTCCTGCCTTTCTGATCAGGTGCGTTTCGATGGCGCGCAGGCCGGGAGAACAACGGCCGCGGCGGAGCTGCTGGAAGTCCGTAATCTATGGTCATTGAACGCTCGCCTCCTGCACGGTTGGCCCCTCATCCTGACCATCGCCGACACCTCTCACCGTTGTGATCGGTAGCCTTCCCGCCGCGGTGACGTCGCAACCAATATCGGTCCGAGATCCTTAGCCGCCCAAGAGGGAGTCGAGTCTGCCCATGGCCATGTTGGCGGCACTCAGGAGATTTTGCGAAATCATACGATGTGTTTGAAAAGGAGAAATGCCGATCGTGTACGCTCCTGCGGGCTTGAGCGACAGGGACCCGTACTGGAATCCGATGCTCCCCGCTTGCGTCGCGCCCATCGCAAGCACGGAGAAAGTCCCTGCTTGCATCGCTCCCGGGAACCCGGAGAGAAATGCACCCCCGATGATGCGCCGGCTGCCCTGTTCGCTCAGGTCGTGCACGTCTGACAATTCTTCAAGCTTGATTCTGGCCATTGCTCTGTTCCTCTACCGATCCAGGTGTGAACTTGAAATCGGCGTTGTTGCTGTTCTATTGAGGTAAAGCAAGCGACGTGCCAGGGCTTTCCTTACCGTGAGTAGTTTGGCAAACCGCTGAATTCATTGGATCTACTTCGCTGAGTGCTAGGAGCACCGGTTCATTGCTCCTAATTAGGTTGTCTAGAAGGCGACTTATTTAGTTGAAGATGTTCGATTATTTCCTACAGAAGGGGCGGCATGGAGCGGTAATCCCCCAGGAAACTAGCGGTGTTTAGAAGTAGCGTTTTCCAGCAAGGGAGATTCCGCAATGAAGATATCTCGCTATCGCGACGACGAGATCCTGGCGATCCTGATACGGGCTGGTTCGGGTGTCCCAGTTCGTGACCTGTACCGGGAACACGGCATGAGCCGTGCACCGAGGTCTTTCTCTACCCATTCGGCAACACGCTGAAGGTTAAGGCCTTTGCCGATATTGAGGCTGAGTTGTTTCGCTGCGACTGCCCCCTGCAGTCGCGCTGGTTGGCGATTGCCTGATGATGGCCTAGCATGTCCGCCGACATTTACTGGGGAGAGGCATTGCCATGATCGATTTCGAAATACCCGCGGAAACCAAAGCGGTCCGCGAGAAAGTACGCGCATTCGTGCAGAACGAGTGCATACCGGCAGAAGAGGGCTGCACCGCAGACAACTTCGAAACCGTGCTCGCCGGCCTTCGCGAGAAAGCCCGTGCACAGGGTCTGTGGTGTCCGTTCGTGCCGGTGGAGCATGGCGGCATGGGCCTCAAGCCGCTGGCGAACGCGCTGGTGCAGATGGAGCTCGGTGAGAGCTTTCTCGGCGCTCTGTCGCTGAACACCCAGGGCCCCGACGACGCCACTATGCTCACGCTCCTGGAGCACGGTACCGAAGACCAGAAGGCGCGCTATCTCGGACCGCTGCTCAACGGCGAGAAGCGCATCTGCTACTCCATGACCGAGAAGGCCGCAGGCGCGGACGCCACCGGCATGCAGACCACTGCCGTGCTCGATGGCGATGAGTGGGTGCTCAACGGCGAGAAGTGGTTCTCCTCATCCGCCAGCGTGGCGGACATCGCCGTGGTCATGGCCAAGACCGATCCGGATGCCCCTCGGCACGAACAGTACAGCACGTTCATCGTCGAGCTGCCGAACCCAGGCTACCAGATCATCCGCAATATCGAGACCATGCAGCCGCACACCGAGTTGGGCCTGAAGCTCGGCGGCTCGCACTCCGAAATCAAGATCGACAACCTGCGGGTGCCGCGCGACAACATCCTCGGTGGCCGCGGTCAGGGTTTCAACATGGGTCAGCATCGCCTGGCTTATGGGCGTTTGCGTCATGGCATGCACAACGTCGCCATCGCCCAGCGGGCGCTGGATCTGGCGGCCGAACAGGTGGTGAACCGCTCCACGTTCGGTAAGCGTCTCGCCGACCGCCAGGGTGTGCGCTGGATGCTCGCGGATTGCGCAGCAGAGATCTACAAGGCGCGCCTGATGCTCCTGCACATCGCCTGGAAGGCGGAGCAGGGCATGGATCTGCGCCAGGAAAACGGCATAGCCAAGGTGTTCCTTGCGCACATGGTGCACCAGGTGGTGGATACGGCGCTGCAGCTGCATGGCGCGCTGGGATACAGCCATGACACGCCGCTGGCACGCTGGTACATCGGCATCCGTTCGCAACGGTTGGTGGATGGCCCGGACGAGGTGCACCGCTGGCGCACGGGTGCCAACGTCATCAAGGCGTACGAGAAGTACGGCACCACCGCATCCGCTTGTGGGGGTGATCTGCTCTGACAGCGGCAAAGGCGCTGAGCGTCCCGGCCAAAGCCGCGGCGCTCGCGCTCACCGTGATCAGCGCCGCGGGCTTTCTGGTGCTGCCGGTGCTGCTCGGCGCAGCGGTTGCCGATCTCGGCCTCGACGAGGCGCAGGTGGGCCTGATGGGTTCAGGGATCATGGCCGGCTCTGCGGTTGCGAGCCTCATCGCCACCGTGCTGGTGCATCGGGCCTCGTGGACGGCGCTGTGTGTTG
The DNA here is from genome assembly GCA_030432795.1 of Gammaproteobacteria bacterium. Taxonomy (GTDB): domain Bacteria; phylum Pseudomonadota; class Gammaproteobacteria; order Pseudomonadales; family Azotimanducaceae; genus SYFY01. The sequence continues at coordinate 1,623 of JAUILW010000069.1, read as the reverse complement.
CCGCCCTGGTCGTGCAGGTCGCGGGTCAGGTGAGCGCAGCGCAGCTCGAATACGGTGCGCTGTTGTGGGGCTGCATTCTGCTCGCGAGCCTGGGTGCGGGCGCCGTCTACTCCTTTGCGCTGACGGTACTTTCCGCAGCGAACGACAGCGCGCGCCTGTTCGGCTATTCGGTGACCAGCCAGGTAGCCTTCCAGGTGCTCGGTATGCTGGGCATGCCCTGGTTTGCCGTGCCGGGTGGGTTCGCCATGTGCCTGTATGTACTGGCGGGTATGGGCGTTGTCGGCATCGTGCTGGCGCAGCTTCTGCCGCGACACACGGCAGCCGTATCCGCTCCCGAATCGGCGTCCTCTGGCAGGGTATCTGCGGCCTCGATGCTCGCGCTCGTGGGATGCCTGTTCTTCTTCGCCAACGTGGGCAGCTTCTGGTCCTATGTGGAGCGTATCGGCGACGCGGCGGGTTTCGATGCCGCGGCACTCGGTAGAGCCCTCGCTGTGGGCGTGGCGTTCGGCATGGCCGGCGCGCTTCTGGCTGCGTGGCAGGGGGTGCGCTGGGGTTACGCCGTGCCGCTGTCTGTGGCTGCCATGCTCACACTCGTATCGCTGCTGCTGATGACGGAGACGGCAACGCTGGCCATCTTCGTGGTGGGCCTGGCCTTGTACAACTTTTCCTGGAACTACTCCCTCGCCTACCAGTACGACGTGGTATCGAGCGTGGACGGCAGCGGCCGGCTGGTAGCAGCGACGCCTGCGTTTCACGGCGTCGGTGCGGCCATCGGCCCGGCGCTCGTGGCATCGCTGGTGCTCGATGTGGGGCTCGTTCTCGTCAACGTCACCGCGGCGATATGCGTGGCAGCAAGCCTCGTCATGCTGCTGCCGGCGGCAAGGCGCTGAGCCATGCACTGGGCTGACACAACCGCGCCAAGCGCGACCCAATCGGCACTGGGCTTTGCCGGCAACAACTGGGATATGCCGCAGTTTCTTGCGCTCGGGCACACCACCACCACGCAGCGGATGCGCACCGCCGTGATGTCGCCACCGTCCCGGTCGATGCTGCTGCCCGAAGCGTCCGGTTTGCCGGTGGATGATCTCGTGGTGCAGGACCCGCTGCTAGAGCGTCCCGTGCCGCTAAGTGTGCTGCTGGAACGGCGCCTGCAGTGTGATGGCCTGCTGGTGTTCCATGGCGCAGGGGTGCGGCACGAAAGCTACCGCGGTGGCTTCACGGCGAGTGACGTGCATCTGCTGCACTCCTGCTCGAAGACGCTGACCACCATGATGATCGGTATCGCTGCTGCAGAAGGTCGGCTACAACTCGATGCGCCGGTGTGCAGTTTCGTTCCGGAGCTGCCCGAGGCTTGGGCAGACGTAACCGTGCAGCACGCGCTCGACATGGCGAGTGGCATTCACAGCGAGGAGCATTACGACGACGCCGACGGCATGTATTGGCGCTACGCACCGGCGGTGGGCTACTACGGCGACACGGGGGCGGGCGAGGGCACACTGGCCTTTCTGACAAATAATCTCACGCAGCGTGTCGCGGCGCCCGGCACAGTGTTCAACTACGCCTCGTACGTCACCAACCTGCTGCCGATACTCCTCGAGCGGGTGTATGACGAACATCCCGTGG
>JAUILW010000671.1 GCA_030432795.1 Gammaproteobacteria bacterium | reverse complement strand
CTCTGAGCCCAGCCCATGATGAGGATTACATGTCGGCGAAACGCGGTGCGAAAAACGGCATCCTGTCTCTGTCCATCAAGGACAAGGCGGTGCTCTACGCCGCCTATATGCCCTTCGTCAAAGGCGGTGGCCTGTTCATCCCCACGAAAAAGGAATACGACGTGGGCGATGAAGTGTTCATGCTGCTGAACCTGATGGACGAGCCGGAGAAAATTCCTGTCGCCGGCAAAGTGGTGTGGGTCACGCCGAAAGGCGCCCAGGGCAACCGTGCGGCTGGCGTCGGCGTTCAGTTTAACGACCAGGACGACGTGGCGCGCAACAAGATCGAGACCTATCTTGCCGGCGCCCTGCAATCAGACCGTCACACCCATACCATGTAGTCCGTCGATGGTGTGCTGATCACAGCCGCCTGCGGAAGAAATCCAGTATCAGCTCGAAGCGGTGGATGGACACATCCCGCTCCTGCAGGCCATGCCTTGAACCGGGGTAAGTCATCAGTTCGAACGGCTTGTTCAACCTTTGCAACTCCCGCATCAGCATCGTCGAGTGGGTAAACAGCACATTGTCGTCCGCCATGCCGTGCATGAGTAGCAGCGGCGCCTCCAGGCGCTCCAGCCACGGCAACACACAGGATGCATCGTAGGCTTGCCGATCGGCCTGCGGATGGCCCATGTAACGCTCGGTGTAGTGCGTGTCGTACAGACGCCAGTCGCTTACCGGTGCGGCGGACACTCCGGCGCGGAATGCGTTGCCCCCCTGACACAGGCACATGAGGGTCATATAGCCACCGTAGCTGTGCCCGAACACACCCAATCGATTGGTATCCACCCAATCGTAGCTGCCGAGCACCTCAAGGCCCGCCACCTGATCGCGCACCTCAGGCCCGCCCATGCGCTTGTAGATGGGTGCTTCGAAGTGCCGGCCGCGGTTGGCTGAGCCACGATTATCCAGTTCGAACACGCCGAAACCGTGGTGCGCGAACAGTTGCAGCAGCAATGGCCCCCACTCGTTGCGCACCTTCTGCGCGCCGGGCCCGCCATACACGTACACGATCACCGGCGCCTGTTCGCCTCGCTCGAGACCCAGGGGCGGCGTCAGCCGGTAGTGCAGCGTGGCGCCGTCTTCGGCCAGCACCGTGCCGAAGGCGGGCACCCGGTGCGCCGGTAAAAACGGTGCGTACGGATGTTTGTCATCAATCCTGCTGGCGTGGAGTGTTGCCAGCGTCGTGCCTTCGTCGAGATCGCACAGACACAGCTCCGGAGGGGTGGAGACATTCGACCAGGCGGCTACGAATCGCCCCGAGTCCGCATGCACCACACATTTGTGCACACCAGGCTCGCGTGTCAGCTGCTTTGTTTGCCCGTTGTCGAGGCGCACCGCGAACAGATGCGCCTCGGTCGGCGTTTTGCGCCACCCTTCCACCCAGGCCATTCCATCGCTGACGCCGCGAACCGCCGTAACATGCAGATCCGCGGGTGCGAGCGGCTTCAGCGCGCCGGGCTTGCCCAGATAGAGGCGTGATAAGCCTTCAGCCTCGCTGGTCCACAGCAGCCGACCGTCGCCGCAGCCGCGCACGTTGTCGTGCAGGTTGACCCAGGTATCCGAATGCTCCTCCCGCCACACCTGCCAGCCTGACGTCTCGAGGCCGTAGAGGTACAACGTCTGCTGCGCGCGATCCTGCACCTGAGCGGTGAGCGTGCCGTTGACGTAGCCGACACGCGCAAGATAGTCCTCGTCTTCGAGTGGTACATCGAGCGGAGCGTGCCGCCCTGTGGAAAGATCGAAGCGGTAAAGACTGACGTGTGCATTCGGCCCGCCAGCGAAAGGGTAACGCTGCTCGACCATGGTCGCGCCGTCAGCGTGAATTTCCTGGCGCCGGGTCAGCGGAATGGGGGAGGTGTCCACCCGGGTGTACACCAGCGCTTCATCGTCGGGTTGCCACCAGTAGCCTTCGAAACGGTGCATCTCCTCCTGAGCGATGAAGTCGGCCACGCCGTTGGTGATCGTTGCGTTTGCATCATCCGTAACGCGTCGCGTTTCGTCGCTGGACAGGTCTGTAAAGTACAGATCGCCCGAGACCACGTACGTGGCGTAGCGTCCTGTGGCGGACAGGCGCACGTCGCCTTTAGGGCCAATGT
>JAUILW010000670.1 GCA_030432795.1 Gammaproteobacteria bacterium | reverse complement strand
ATCGATAGGCATCGTCGGGTGTGCAGACGATGGGCTCGCCCCGTACGTTGAACGATGTGTTGACCAGCACCGGGCAACCTGTGCGCTGTTTGAACGCCGACAGCAGCGCGTGGTAGCGCGGATTGGTATCTGCATGCACCGTCTGCACGCGCGCGGAATAATCCACGTGTGTGATGGCCGGTAACTCGGAGCGGGGCACATTGAGCTTGTCAATGCCGAACAGCTGTTGTTGTGCTTCTGTCATGGCGATGCGCCGTGACTCGCTCACTGGTGCCACGATAAGCATGTACGGGCTGGCTGTGTCGAGATCAAAGTAGTTCGCCACGTCCTCCATCAGCACGGACGGTGCGAATGGCCTGAACGACTCACGGTACTTGATCTTCAGGTTCATCACCGATTGCATGGCAGCGCTGCGAGGATCCCCGATGATGGAACGTGCGCCCAGCGCGCGGGGTCCAAACTCCATGCGGCCCTGAAACCAGCCGACGACGCTTTCACCCTCCAGCAGCTGCGCCAGCTGCTGCATGAGCGGTGCATTTTCCAGCCGTTCGTAGCGTGCGCCGCGGGCATCGAGCTGCTCGCGGATCGTCGCATCATCGTAAGCCGGGCCTAGATAGGAGCCCTGCATGGCGTCGCCCGAGGCTGGCGCGGCGCGTGCGTTGCCGAGGTGTTCGTGCCACGCGGCAAGTGCCGCACCAAGCGCGCCGCCGGCGTCACCCGCCGCTGGCTGAATCCAGATGCCTTTGAACGGTCCTTCGCGCAGCAGCCTGCCGTTGGCCACGCAGTTCAGCGCTACGCCGCCAGCCAGGCACAGGTTGTCGACACCCAGCTCGCGCTGCACGGTACGCCCGAGACGCAACACAATCTCTTCAGTGACCACCTGGATGGAAGCGGCGATGTCCATCTCCCGCTGCGTGAGCGGTGACTCCGGCGACCGGGCCGGTCCGCCGAAAAGCTCCGCGAAGCGGTCATTGGTCATTGTCAGCCCGGTGGCATAGTTGAAGTACCGCATGTCCATGCGGAACGTGCCGTCATCCTTGACATCGATCAGCTTGTCGAAGATCAGATCGACGTACTGTGGCTTGCCGTAGGGTGCCAGTCCCATCAGTTTGTACTCACCGGAGTTGACTTTAAATCCGGTGAAGTAGGTGAACGCCGAGTAGAGCAGGCCCAGCGAGTGAGGAAAGTCGATTTCCCACTGCAAGGTGAGGCGATTGTCTTCGCCCAGCCAGACGCTGCTGGTGGCCCACTCACCGACGCCGTCAAGGCACAGCACGGCTGCGCGCTGGTAGGGGCTCGGAAAGAATGCCGAAGCAGCGTGTGCCTGGTGATGCTGCGTGAACAGGAGATCGCCAACCTCGCGAGGCTTGCACCCCTGAAGCGCGGCGAGCTCTTTTTTCAGCAGATCTTTCAGGAACAGTTTTTCCCGAAGCCAGAGCGGCATGGCAGCCTGAAACGAGCGGAAGCCGCGCGGCGCCCAGGACAGATAGGTTTCCAGCAGGCGCTCGAACTTCAGCAGCGGCTTGTCGTAGAACACCACGTGATCCACGTCGGCGAGCGTGATGCCCGCTGCCTTCAGGCAGTATTCAATGGCCTGCCGCGGAAAGGCCGGATCATGCTTTTTCCGGGTGAAGCGTTCTTCCTGCGCGGCAGCCAGAACGCGGCCTTCGCTGATCAGTGCGGCGGCGCTGTCGTGGTAGTACGCGGAGATGCCGAGAATGTACATGGCCGCGATGGTTACCCGCGGCTGGCGCAGACGGTTGGGACAAGGGGGAGAGCGGCCACGGCACCTCCTGAGTGCCACTAACAGCTTTCACAAATGCTCACACGCCGAACTGCAAAAAAGAATGGGCGCATGTAGCCATTTTGTAATGGCTTTGTACGCCCACCGGGGGTGATGAAACTCAGATCAGCAGCCGGAACGGCGCCTCCAGCAGCTGCTTCACCGTGCGCAGAAACTCCGCCGCCGGCGCGCCGTCCAGCACCCGATGGTCCCAGGTGAGCGACAGGCGCATCACTTGCGTTTTTACAGGTCGATCGCCATCCCAGGCAACGTCGTCGCGGATGCGGTTTACGCCCAGGATGCCCGCTTGCGGCGCGTTGATGATGGGTGTGAAGGAATCCACCCCGAACATGCCCA
>JAUILW010000068.1 GCA_030432795.1 Gammaproteobacteria bacterium | reverse complement strand
CCATAGAGATCCTTGTGGTCGACACGTCGCTGCACAAGCAAGGCACCCTCGCTGGACCAGACGAGCACGTGCGCCGACCGGTGCCACAGACCGGTCCGATGCACCTCATCTCGGGCCACCAGACCCAACGGCCGATCCTCATCGTCGAACGCCTCGAAATACTCCGGCATCTGTTACCCTTGCACGCATCCGTCATCCGAGCTGGGGAGTCTGCCATTGAGCGCTGAAGATCGCCGCACCGTTCACACTTTCTGCCGCATTTGCGAGCCCACCTGCGCGCTGATCGCCGAGGTGGACGAGACACAGACCGTGCGTCTGCTGCCGGACAAATCCCATCCGGTACACCGCGGCTTCGCCTGCCACAAAGGCCTCAACTTCACCGAGATTCATCACGACCCGGACCGCCTCAACACACCCCTGCGTCGCCGCAACGGCAAAGATGCGGCGGCGGACTTCGAGGCCACCGACTGGGACAGCGCCGCACAGGCCATCGCCGAGCGGCTCAATGAGGTGCAAGCACGCTGGGGTGCGGAAAGCGTCGGTATGTACACCGGCAATCCGAGTGCCTTCAACAGCACCGCCAGGGTCGGCTCGCGGGCGTTTGCCTCTGCTCTCGGCGTGCGCTACGCCTTCGGCTCCGGCACCCAGGACTGCGCCAACAAGTTTGCCGCGTCGGAGCAGGTATTCGGTACCGCCAACCTGCACCCGATTCCCGACTTCAAGCACACCCGCTACTTTCTCTCCATCGGCAGCAACCCGAAAATCTCGCACGCGAGCTTCGTGCACATGACCGACCCCATGGCGAGCATTCGCGAGGTGGTGCGGCGAGGCGGCAAGGTACTGCACGTAAATCCCCGGCGCATCGAGTCGGCCACGCCGGCAACCGGCAGTGTGCTGCAGATCAAACCCGACACAGACCTGTATTTTCTGGCCGCGCTCATCCACGAGATTTTCTCAGCCGACCTGCACGACGCCGACTACCTCGCCGCACACGGCCTGCGGGTGGACGCCCTGCGCGCGTTTGTCTCCGATTTCTCCGCCGACCGCGTATCTGCCGTCGTGGGGGTGCCCGCCGACGACATCCGCCAGGTAGCACGAGACTTCGCAAGCGCCGACGGTGCCGCGGTGCACGCGTCCACCGGTATCAACATGGGACGGCAAGGCACCCTCGCCTACTGGCTGGTGCAGATGCTGTCTCTGGTCACCGGCAATCTCGGCCGCCGCGGGGGCAACCTGTATTCACCGGGTTACTTCCCCGCGGCAACGGTGGGCAAACCGAAGTCGGACAACCCGTTTTTCGACAGCGAATTCGGCGAGATCCGCCGCACCGCCGGCAGCCTGCCGGGCAACCTGCTGGCCGATTACATCGAAGCCGGGCACATCAAGGCGCTGGTGGTCATGTCCGGCAACCCGGTGTTGTCCATGGGCGGCGAAGCGAAGATGCGCGCGGCGCTGAAGAAGCTCGATCTGCTCATCGTCATCGACATCTATGCGGGTGCGACCGCGGAACACGCCGACTTCGTGTTGCCTGCCACCGACTGGCTGGAGCGAGAGGATATCAACGCGCTGTCGCTCGGCTTTCAGCCGGAACCCTACGTACAGTACACCGAAGCGGTGGTGCCGCCGATTGGCGAGCGCCGCGCCGAATGGTGGATCTTCGCGCGCATCCTGCAGGCGTTGGGACAACCATCGCTGCTGGACCACGAAGCACCAGACCCGCTCAGCAAGATCGATCGGCAGCTCGCACATAGCGACCTGTCCATCGATGCGCTGAAAAACATGCCTGGGCACGTGCACCGGCTACCCGACCCTGAGCCGGACCTGCTCTTCCAGCTCGCCGTACATCACGAGGGCGCGCGTGTAGACTGCTGCCCGCCGCTCTTCGAGCCGGACCTGGCGCGCGCCCGCGAGATTTTCGAGGAGCTCGAAAACGAAGACCCGAACGCACTCAAGCTCATCACGCTGCGCACCAACTACATGGTCAACAGCTGGTTTCACAACGCGCCGTCACTGAAGCGCCAACACGCGCTCGACAACCCCCTGCACATGAACCCGCAGGACGCCGAGCGGCTGGGCTTTGCGGATCAATCGGAAGTGCTGGTGAGCAACCGTCACGGCCGCATTACCGCCACCGTGAGGTATGACGATACGCTGCGCCAGGGTGTGGTAGCCATGACCCACGGCTGGGGCCACGGCAACAACCCGCGCTTGGGCGTGGCGAGCAACCATCCGGGGGTGAACGTCAACGAGCTGCTGCCCACCGGGCCGGAAAGCTTCGAACGCCTGTCGAGCCAGTCGTTCATGACCGGCATTCCCGTGGAGGTGGCGGCCGTCGCCTGAGGCTGCCGTCGCCTTAGCCGGTCAGCGCGTTGCGGTTGCGAACCCGGAGTACTTCGGCTGGTCGATAGCCACCTGATTGACGACCGTCTGACGCAGGTACGTGATCAGATCCTCGCGATCCAGCGGCATGTCGCCGCTGCGCAACCGCTGCACCAGCGCCATTCGCAGGTCCGCCAGTGTACCCGCCTCGCCAAGTAGCGCCCGCAGACGCTCGTGCTCCAGCGCGCGGTGCTGCTCGCCGAGCTCGAGATCGCGCAGCACGATGTCCAGGGAGTTACCCGCCACCCGTGCCATGAAATTGGTGCGGCCTTCGGTGGCCCCCATGACATCTTCGCGCAGGAAGTCGCGCACGGATTTGACAAGCTCATCCACACGCGGCATGTCTGCGTCGGCACTGGGCGAAGGCTGCACGAGTTCCACCGGACCCGGGATCAGCAGATTCACACAGTCCACCTGACACTCCGACGAACGCCGGCCGATGGCCGGTCGTTCCACCGTCTTGTCCGGCCCGTGTCGGTAGTGTTCCGCCATGCCGAGGCAACCAACGGCCCACCAGAACGAGCCGAACACCTCCCAGAACTTCACCCGATCGCGATCCACCGGCATGCCAGCGACGCTTTCGTAGCCGGCGAACAGTTCTTCGTAGCTACCGAAGCCCCCCACGGGCAGATCGGTGCGTCCGAAGCGCCAGGAGTTAGTGCATATCCAGCCGAGGTCCCGCATCGGGTCACCGATGTGGGCAAGCTCCCAGTCGAGCACGGCAACGATGCCTTGTGGAGAGAACATGATGTTGCCGTTGCGGAAGTCATTGTGCACGAGGGTGTAGTCGAAGCCTTCCGGCAGATGCTCCAACAACCAGCGGCCGGCATAGTCGATCATCGGTTGGGCTGTCTCGAAAGCACGGTAGCGCTCCCAGGTCTGCTCGACGTACTCGGCCGGTGTGACCCGGTGCAGCACCCTATCGAGCCCCGTGGCCGCAACATCGATGGCGTGAATGCGCGCGAGCGCCTCCCCGCACAACCGCGCAAGCCGAGGGCGAATGCCGTCGAGCTCCGGAGCACGCACGATACGCGCACCGAGCGCCTCTCCGTCGAGCCACTCCATGATGAAGCCTTCCCCGAGACCGTCGGCTTCCTGAAGCACGTAGTGCACTTCGGGCTCCGGCACACCAGCCTCACGCGCCGATCGCATGAGCATCGCCTCAACCGCAAGGCCCGGGTTGACGCCGAGTGTCTCCACCCGTTCGCCACCCGGCGCCCGGCGCATGCACAAGCGCTCCTCACCGGCATCGGTGGCTACCACGAGACGGTATGTCTCCTGACTGGCACCGCCCGAGAGCCGCTCGCAGGAAACAAGCGCTCGTACGTTTGGCAGCTCGCGCTCGAGGATGCCCGCGAGGGTCGCCTGAAAGTCCGCCATGCCTAGTCCTTGGTCTTCACACCCTTGGGCGCCTGCTGGCTCATGAAGCCGAACATGTAGCCCGCGACCCGACGCATCTGAATCTCTTCCGCGCCTTCGGTGATGCGATAGCGGCGGTGATGCCGATAGATGTGCTCGAAGGGTTTGTGCCGCGAATAGCCAAGGCCACCGTGCACCTGCATCGCTCGGTCCGCTGCTTCGCAGCACAACCGGTTCGACCAGTAGTTGCACATCGACACCTTGTCGGAAACGGTGAACGCGCCGTACTTGTCCATCTGCCACGCGGTCTTGTGGATGAGCGCCCGCAGCATGTCGCACTGGGTCTGCAGCTCCACCAGCGGGAACTGAATGCCCTGGTTGGTGGCGAGCGCCTTGCCGAAGGGCTTGCGATGCTTGGCGTACTTCACAGACTCGTTGATGCAGAACTGCGCTGCGCCAAGACTCGAGGCTGCCTGGCGAATGCGGTTTTCGTTGAAGAAGTGCTGAACCACCTGCAGGCCACGCCCCTCACCGCCGAAGATGCTGCCGTGCGGCACACGTACATCGGTGAAGGAGACAGTGCCGTGGTCGGTAGGCATGTTGAACGTCCAGAGCATCTCCTCGATCTTCACCCCTTCGGCTTTCATGGGGGTCAGAAACGCGGTGATGCCGTCGCCGTCGCCGGCCTTGCCGCTGGTACGCGCCATGACCATGTCGTACTGCGCTTTATGGATGCCGGTGTTCCAGGTCTTGCGGCCGTTGATCACCCACTCATCGCCATCTTTTTCAGCGCGGGTTTCCATATGTGTGGCATCGGAACCGTGATCCGGCTCGGTGATACCGAAGGCGAAGCCTTTGCGACCTTCCGCCAGATCGTCGATCCACTCGGCCTTCTGCTCCTCCGTGCCATAGCGAATCATCAGCAGCAGGCCGACGTTGTTGCCCACGATGGAGTGCTCGTTCTGCAGGTCGTTGTGTAAGCCGAGCCCCTTGACCGCGAGATGCTCGCGGATGATGGCCATGTCGAGATTGGAGCCGTCTTTGCCGCCAAACTCCTTGGGCTGCGCATACCGGTAGTGTCCGGCCGCATCTGCAAGCCGCTTGGCTTTGAACAGCAGTTGCTCCCACTCTTCGTTCGGCAGCCCACCGCGCTCCCAGTCGGTGCGGGCGTCCTCGCGCCGATGGTCGAAGAAGCGGATGTTGTCATCCTGCTGCTCCAGCGGCTTGATGGTCGTCTCGATGAAGTCGTCGAGCTCTTTTAGGTAATTGGCGAGTTTTTCAGGTATGTCGAAATCCACTGTTCAGTCCCCTCGTTGATTCTCTTCATAATATGGCGTGATGGCGCTCTCCTGCCAGCCGTAACGCACCGCTTTTGCCTGCCATGACCTATCCGCTGGCAGCGGCTCGCTGTAAACCCGCCAAGGCGCCTCTTCGGTTGGGCGGTAGGCGATGCTGGCGCCCTGGGTGTCGCTGTGCAGTGTCACCCGCGCCCCACCATGCGCACGAAACATCACGGGCTCGGTGACGGGCTGCACGCCGTCGGGCCAGAACTGCGCGGCCATGTCTGCCTCTGCCATCTCGCTGAGATCGGGCTGAGGCCTCGCCGCCAGAGCCTCGCGCATGCGACCGAGCACCTCAGCAAAGCCAGGATTGGACGCCAGGTTGTCCAGTTCATTCGGATCAGCCCGCAGGTCATAGAGCGCTTCCGTCGGACGCGACGCGAACCATTGCGCGGCGGCCGGCGCCAGCGTGCCGGCGTCATGCGCCTCCCACAAAGCCGCCATGATCGGCTGCTGGTCGCGATAGTCGATGTGCACAGCTCCGGGCGAGCCCGGATGGTAGTAACGCAGGTATTTAAAGCGCGCATCCCGCACGGCACGCACGCGGTCATCCTGCTCGTCGATGCGGTCCCGCGCCGCGTACACGTATTGCCGCGGCGGCGCGTTCAGGAAGTCGCGTCCGTGCAGATGCCCCGGAGCGGATACCCCGGCAAGACCGAGGATGGTCGGCGCCAGATCGACGAAGCTCACCAGACGCTCGCGTTCGCTGCCGGCGGCGGTGTCACCGGGCACGCTCAGGATCATCGGTACACGGATGCCGGAGTCGAATACCTCCCGCTTGGCGCGCGGCAGCGCATCGCCATGATCGGTGGTCCAGATGACGATGGTGTTGGCGAGCAGCCCGTCGTCGCGCAGCCGCTGCATCCACATGCCTACCTCGTCGTCCATCACCGCAACGTTGTCGTAGTGGGTGGCAATGCCCGCCCGCACCGCGGGCGTATCGGGATAGTAGGGCGGCACCTTGACACTCCGGGGATCGGTATCGGCGCCATTTCTGAAACGCTGCCAGCCGCGCAACGCCGCGACGAGGGCACCCTGCCAGCTGCCGGCGGCCAGTTGCTGCATCGGCGCGAACAGTGCACTTTCATGGGTGGTGAGCAGATTGATCATGCCGAAAAACGGCTGCCCGTCCGCGCGTCCCTGCCAGTCGCTACCCTCACCTTCGGCATCCCAGATGGTGAACGGGCCGCTGCCCGCCTGCACGCCGGAGAACTGGTAGTCGAGCTTGCGGTCGGTGAAGGTGTAGTAGCCGGCCGTGCGCAGGTACTCAGGAAAGGCCCGAACCTCCGGCGGCGGCACGGCAAGGTAGCGCGCCACAGGAGAACTCACGGCTCGCATGTGCTGAGCACCGATGCTCTCCTGATGCATGCCAGTGATGAGCGCTGCACGGCTCGGCGCGCAGACGCCCGCGGTGGTGAACGTATTGGGGTAACGCACACCTTCACGGGCGAGCGCATCGATGTTGGGCGTGCGCGCCAGTGGGTCGCCGAAGGCGCCGATTCGAGCGCTGAGGTCTTCCGCCACCAGCAGAAGGATATTGGGGCGCTGATCCGCCACAACGCAAGCTGAGCAAAGCAGGCCGCAGCCTGCCGATAGCATCAGCAGGAAGGTGCGAATTCTCAAGCCAACTCCCCCGCTGTTCTGGTTAAGTGGTTACACTCAGCAGCCATGGTAAAGCGCAGCCGCCAACTGATCTATCTCTGCGCCGGCTGGTTGAGTCTCGGGCTCGGCATCATCGGCATTCCTCTGCCGCTGCTGCCCACCACACCGTTTCTACTGCTGGCGGCCTTCTGCTTCGCGCGCGGCTCCGAACGCTGGCATCAGTGGCTCATCAGCCACCCGAGCTTCGGCCCGCCGATCCTGAACTGGCAGGAGCACCGGGCGATCTCCCGTAACGCCAAGTGGGTGGGCACCCTGAGCATGGCCGGGCTTGTGCTGATCAGTGTCCTGATAGGGATTCCATCCTGGGCCCTCGCCGCGCAGGCCGCGGTGCTGGTGGCCGTTGGTATTTTTTTGTGGTCCCATGCCGAGCCGCCAGAACCGGAGTAGCCCTATGTTCGTGCACCCCGATCGCCGCCGTATCTACCTCATGCGTCACGCCGAAGCTCAGTACGTGCTGCCGGATGGCACCGTCGCCCCCGATGAACGGGTGGTGCCGCTCACCGACCGTGGCCGCGAGCAGGCGGCTTCACAAGCTCACAGCCTGAGCGGCATCCGCTTCGATCGGGCCATCTGCTCCGGCCTGCGACGCACCCGGGAAACCGCTGCCATCGTGCTTGAAGCGCATCCGGAGTTGACCCTGGAGGTGATCCCCGAGCTTGCTGAAATTCAACCGGGACACGATTTCCGGCTGGAGGATCTGAGCGAGGAGGAACGCGCCTCGGTGCTGCAGGGCATCGCCAACCCCTGGGCGGAAGCCGCCGACCCCAATGCACGCTTTCTCGGCGGCGAGCGCTTCGGCCACTTTGCCGAGCGGGTGCTGCCTGCCTGGCGGGCAGTGCTCGCGGACAGAAGCTGGAACACCATCCTTCTGGTGCTGCACGGCGCGGTCAACCGCCTGTTGCTCAACCACGTATTGAACACACCGTGGCAGGCAGGGGTATCCATCGAGCAGGACAACGCCTGCCTGAACATCATCGACGTGGACCATGCGCCGCAGGAACGCGCCCTGCTGCGTCTGGTGAACTTCACCAACTACAGCTTGAACAAAGACGGTATCTGGCTCACCAACATGGAACAGACCGCGGCGCGCATGGCCGCAGAGCTGGGATAACCGGGCCTGTCAGGGCACCGACCAGATGGGCGATGACCAGGCCCGCTCACGGATGCGCGTCTCGCCATCCCAACGCAGGCTTGGCACTTCGAGCACGCGGGTATACCACAGCGCGAACTCGTCCGCACGGTAGTCGTCGTCCCGCCAGGTCACGCACCAATCCGCTTTGCCGCCGGCATCCGCAGCGAAGGTGTAGACCGCCTGCTGCAGGCGGCCGTCGCGCAGAAACAGCTTGATGATGTCCACACGCTGTAGAGGCAACACATCCTTCATCGCCCGAACGATGAACGCCGGCGGACGAGCGGTGCTGCCACGCACCGTACTACCCATGGGCAGCACCTCTCCTACCGTGCGCTCGCACGAAGCATATGCACCGAAAGTATGGTCGAAGCGCAGCCGTATACGCGGCCCTGATGTCGCGTAGGTTTCCTTGCGGCGCAGCGCCTCGAAGATCGACGCACGGGTGTTCTCCTCGGCCCATACGGCCACCAGGCCGCCCGGGTTATAGGCGGGGCTGCGATTTTCCTCCACCTCATCGTATCCGCCGATGTGGCCCACCCAGCCCGCTTCGTCCACATCCCCGGGACGTGCCGCGTGGGTGTCCGTTGAGCCGATGAACCCATAGGCAAACGGATTGACCCCCTGCTCGCTGTGCACCGCGAGCCCTCGCGCCAATACATCGCGGGCGTAGCCGGATGCCACAGCGCGGTGTTCGTCCGGCGACAGGCTGCGCGGCTCGTCGGCAAGCTCCCGCAACAGCGGGATCGGCAACATCTCTTCGAAGGCGCATGCTTCGTCGGAGAACAGCGAGCCCGTGTAACACTCGCTGTTGCCCTTGTTCTGATGAATCTCTAAAAGGCGCTCGAAGCGCGCCCGCAGGGCCAGGTTGGCACCGTCCTCGCTCAAGCGAAAAGCACCGCCCTGACCGAGGTTGCTGTTGTGCGGGATGGCCAGCACATCGCACCCTTCCACCTGTTCGCACTGCAGCTGCAACGCCGACCACAGCGCCTCCTGCGTGGGTTGGTCCAGCGCGTTGATGGCCCGCTCCGGCACCGTGCTTGTGGCATAGATCAGATTGCGGTGCCAGTGATGGTTGTCCGGCGACTTGCTCCATTCACTGGCAACGAACGCGGTGAAACGGCAGGGTTCGTTGGCCGCGTCAGCCGCATCGATGGTCTTCTGCCACAGGTCCACTTCGTAGGCACGGCAGGCCTCCTCGTCCACCTGGCAGTTCTTGTCGCCTGCGAGTAGCGCTGGCAGAAAGAAGTCGTTGAAGCCTCTCCGGGAGTTCTCCGCCGCCGCTTCGGCGAGCGTCCCGCAGTACTCCAGCGCATCGCCCTGGTCGCGGCAGAGATTCATCAGACCGAAGTACTCGCCATGATCCGTAACCGCAGCAAAGTCCAGCGGCCGCGACAGGGCCACGGTCTGCCCGCCCGGCGTCACCTGTGGCGCGCCTTTGGCGAATGCATAGGCATCTTCTGGTGTGGCGGTGTTGTTGAAGACGTAGGCGTCCATCGAGAACGCGGTGTGCACATGCAGATCGCCCCAGAACACCGACTTTTGCGACACCCGTTCGTCCGGCGTGCATACACCGGCCAGCGCGTTACCGGCCAGCAGCCACAACATCAGCCCTGTGACAAAGTGTCGCACACTCTCCCTCGCTCCCCTTGCTCCCCTCGCTCTACCCAGACCAGGCCATATCGGGACGGCCTAATCGCGACCACCGGCCCCTCACTCGAGGACTCAGCAGTGGGCCAACCAATTGCCGCAGGTTGAATTTAAACCTTCTGGAGGACACATTCACCTTTCTTACGCCCAGGGAGGCACCAATTGAACGAGATGCAACAACGCCTGCAGGCGCTCGAGGACATCGAGGCCATCCGAAAGCTCAAGGCCCGCTACTGTGCCGCCTGCGATGACGACCACAATCCGGTCACGCTGGCGACGCTGTTCGCCGAGGACGCTTCCTGGGAGGCGAGCTCCATGGGGCGAGCCGAGGGACGCCAGGCAATCGCCGAACTGCTCGGCTCGGTTGGCACCAGCGGACGCATCAGACGATCGGCGCACAACGTCTTCAACCCCATCATCGAAGTGGACGGCGATCAGGCCACCGGTGCCTGGCGCCTGATCATGCTGTACACGGAAAATCTCGAAGGCGGCGGTGCACGTTATCAACGCATCATCGGCACCTATGATGAGCGCTACGTGCGCGTGGACGGCGAGTGGCTGTTTAAGTCCCTGTATTGTCAGGTGGAAGAATCCGCACCCTACGCTGTGGAGAGCAACTGACAACGTCGGTCATCCGGGCTCAGACCGGCGATGTCGCGTTCAGGCGGATCGCGCCCGGGCAATCTCGCCGTAGGTTTCCACCAGCGAATCGATGGGGCGCGGTTTCTCGATGTGCCAGCCCTGTACAAAGTCCACGCCGATTTCGCGGGCGGCGGCGAGCGTCGCCTCGTCGTGCACAAACTCGGCAACGGTTTTTTTGCCCATGAAGTGGCCGATTTCATTGATCGACTTCACCACCGCCTGGTCGCTGGGATCGGTGGCCATGTTCTTCACGAACGAACCGTCGATCTTGAGATAGTCCACCGGCAGCTCGCGCAGGTAGGCATAGGAAGACATGCCGGTCCCGAAGTCATCCAGCGAAAAGGAGCATCCCAACACGCGCAGCTTCTGTATGAACTCTGCCGCGCGGGACAAGTTGCCCATGGCTGCCGTCTCCGTCACTTCGAAGCAGACCTTAGAGGCATCCGCTCCGGAGCGCTCAAACTCCCGCAGCACGAAGTCGAGGAAATCATCCTGCTTGATGGACTGTCCAGACAGGTTTATGGAGAAGCCGCCGAATAGCGCTACCGTGTCGGCATGCTTTGCCATCCAGCGCAGAACGTTCGAGACCACGAAGCGATCCACAATCGGCATCTTGCCGAACCGCTCCGCCGCTTCGATGAATTCCACCGGCGAGCGAGGCTGATTCTCATCATCGAGAACGGAAATCAGCACCTCGTAGTGGCCCGCTGTCTGATCATCGCCCTCCGAGGGCGCGATCTGCTGGGCATTTACCAGCACGCGGCCGTCGGCGAGCTGCTGCTCGATCTGGCTGGCACGCCGCATAACGGCGCGCTGCTCCAACATCGTCTGATCGTCTTCGACGTAAACGTACACGCAATCACCGCCCTGCTCCTTACCTGCGCGACAGGCGGCAGAGAGGTTGTGCAACAACGAGCGGCCATCGTCGCTGGTCTGATCGACGCCCAGCACGCCGATGGTGGTAGTAATCGAGTGGTGCGACGTACCCCAGCTGAACTGCATGTGCCGTACCCGTCGCACAATTCGGTCGGCAATCTCGCGGCCCTCATCGACAGTGACGTTGCGTAACACCGCAGCAAACTCATCGGCGCCAATGCGCGCAACCGTACTTTCGTAAGCAGACAGTTCACTGCGCAGCGCAGTAGCCAGCTCTTTGAGCAGCGCATCGCCCCCATCGTATCCGCACGTGGAGTTGATGATCTTGAACTGGTCCAGATCGATCTGCAGCGCGCAGTGCTGCGTTTCCGTATGCCGCGCCAAGGCCACCAGCTTCTCGAGCGCGCGCTCGTAAAAGCGTCGGTTTGCCAGTTCGGTGAGCTCATCC
>JAUILW010000669.1 GCA_030432795.1 Gammaproteobacteria bacterium | reverse complement strand
GGTGTTCGATTTCATCCGTGTGCGGGCGTGGATCTCGATCGAGGACGTCGGAGCGGCGACCCCGCTGATCGAGCAATCCGAACGCCTCGCCCAGATGGAGGGCCTGCACGCGCACCGCGTAGCGGCGAGCAAACGGCGGAGTTCGGCTGCTATCTAAGACTCGGGAATGGGCGTAACTGGACTCGAACCAGTGACCTCTGCCATGTGACGGCAGCGCTCTAGCCAGCTGAGCTATACGCCCGCGACGCCGTGGCCGGTGGGCTCCGGTGCGGCGGACGGGGGAGGATAGCCGAAGCCGCTTTGGAGTCCAGCGGGCATCCTTCCCGGCGCTGGATTTCGCACCCTTGGATCCGGATGACGTGCTAGCATTCCCCCTGTATCGCCCGGCCTGCAGGATGGCCCGGCCGAGCTCCGGTCCTCATCGTGGAGATCTTCATGCGTTTCAAGCACTCGATCCCTGTCTTCCTCGCCGGGATGGCCTCGGCGGGCGTCGCCTACCACGCGCTCAACCTCACGGCTTCCGCGCAGCAGAACGCCGCGGCGATGCATCAGGCCGACCAGCGGGTCAGCTACGCCCTCGGCTGGGACATGGGTCGCGAGGCGCTGACCAACCTGGGGCAGGACGGCGTCGCGATCGATCGCGAGTCGATGGCGCTCGGCTTCACAGCCGCCCTGCAGGGGAACGACCCGGCGTACAGCCTGGAGCAGATGCACAACGAGCTGATCGAGTTCAACGACGAGATCTTCGCCGGCATCCACGCCGACCGCATGCAGAATGATCCGGTGTATCAGGCGCAGGCCGCGGCCAACGCCAGGGCGGGGGAGGCGTTCAGCAAACGCTTCGCGGCGCTCGAAGGTGTCCGCACCACCGATTCCGGCACGCTGTACCGGGTCGAGAAGACCGGCGACGGTCCCTCGCCGAAGATGGGCGATTCGGTCGTCGCGAACTACCGCATGCTGCTCCTCGATGGCACAGAGATCGGCGAGGGCGATGGCGAGGTCATCGACACCAGGACCATGCTCAAGAGCACGCAGGAACTCGTTCTACAGATGCGTGTTGGTGACAAGTGGACCGTCGTTGTGAACCCTCGCGGGACTGCGGGGCTCGCAGGTCGCGGCTTCGGGATCGGCCCGAACGAGACGATCGTTGCCGAGATCGAGCTGCTCGGGATCTCCACCAGGGCCGGCGAGTAACCCATGCCCAGCGCTGCACAGAATCGCTCCCCGGTGCGCCGCCCGGCCTTCGTCTGCGGCGCCGTGCTGTTGCTCGCCACGCTCGTGATGGCGCAGCACGCGCTTGATGCGAATCTCCGCGTCGGAAGCGGCGGCCGGAATGCACCCAGGCCCAGGCAGGCGACGATGGCGAGAGATCCCTACTCCGTGAACCGGTGGGGCACGATCACCTACAACCGCTCGCAGGCGTTCAATGATGATGCGTACAGCAGGCCGATGATGCGGCACCAGCAGAGCATCGGCAGCATCGAGCCGACCAGGATGGCCAGCCGCTCCGGATCGACGCTCGCCAGGTCGCGCTACAACCCAGGGCAGGCCTCTGCGGCGCGCTCCACGGCGCAGCGATCGAAGTTCCAGCCTTCGACCAGAGTGCAGAGTGTCCACCACGCCGCAGGGAGCGCAACGATACAGCGCTCGAGCTACCGACCGAGCGGGCGTGTCAAAACCGCACGAGCGAGCAGCCGCGTGAGCGCGATGCAGACGCCGACGGTTTCGATCGCAAGGCAGCCGTATTCAGCAACAGGGCTGGCGAGCCAGCCTGTGCGTTCGAGGTGATCGGCGCCTCCAACGGCTGATAACTACGCCCTTTGAATGGCTTTCCAGCCCCCCTGGGGCTGGCCTGCGTGCGCTGCCGCGCTGGGTCCAGATCCACGGAAACCGTGACGCTGACAGTGTTTTTGACAAAAACCATTGACGGCAAAAACCGATCTTGGTACGGTGGTGACGCACACAGGGAATCGGCGGTCCTGCACAGACCGCCCCAGATACGGAGAGAGAGTTTTTCCATGGACAATCTGAAACGTTTGGGCGCTGTCGCATTGGCGACAGCGGCCGGCGTGGTGTTCGCCCAGGGGGCGTCCGCAGGCATCATCGTGGACACGATGGATGGCTCGGCGTTCTCACCGCGC
>JAUILW010000668.1 GCA_030432795.1 Gammaproteobacteria bacterium | reverse complement strand
CGGGTGCAGAACCGCCATGGCCCAGACCACGATGGCGCCCCAATCGTGGCCGATGAACACAGCATCGTCGTAGCCGTAGTGATCGAGCAGACCGGCGAGGTCGCCGGTCAGCCGGGTAATGTCGTAGTCTTCCGCGCTTTCGGGGGCGGTACTCATCCCGTAGCCGCGCTGATTCGGCACGATTACGTGATAGCCAGCATCTGCCAGCGGCGCGACCTGATGGCGCCACGAGAACGCATGTTCCGGCCAGCCGTGACACAGCACCAGGGGTTTGCCTGCACCCGTCTCGAACACCTCGAGCTCGATGCCGTTGGTAGCAATCATTTTGCCGTCAGGAAATGCCACGTTTGCGCTCCAGCTGATTCTGTCGATGCGCATCATACGCTACGTACGGAACCGAGGGTGTCCGGCGCACAGCGCGTCGGTGGCGCCTCGGTAATCTGAAGGCCCATCAACCAATGAGGAGCAGACATGCGAAAGCTGCAACCCCATGAGCACCGCCATGTAGCAGGTGGAGACAACCCGCCGCCGTCGCGGCTTATCGATACCGAAACCGAGCATTCATCGCCGCGGTGGCGGCCTGTCTGGCAGGCAGGCCCGTTTCCCTGGCCGGGCGACGAGGACGACAGGCGCTACAGCGCCTCCTGACGCCACCGCGTGTCGGCGGCGTCCTCACTGGGGTTCGTCGCCGGCAAACTTTTTCGGGCACACTGACGACTTAATGACTAACGCGCATGAGGATCGTTCAGTGAGAGAAGCCAACGACACGCACAGCCTGGGCGTGGGGTATCTGCTATGGATCTTCGGCTTCCTGGGCGCCCATCGCTTCTATTTCGGCAAGCCGGTCAGCGGCACCATCTACTTCTTCACCCTCGGGTTACTGTTCGTCGGCTGGATTGTCGATCTGGTGCTCATGCCGCGGCTCGAAGCTACTGCCGAGCGCCGTTATCAGGGTGGAGAGAAGAGCTATACGGTGGCCTGGGTGTTTCTTGTGTTCCTGGGTCTGCTCGGCTTTCACCGCTTCTACCAGGGCAAAATCGCCACCGGGTTGCTCTACCTCTGCACACTGGGCCTGTTTGGTATCGGTATTATTTACGACTTCTGGACGCTCAACGAGCAGATAAGTGCTCGTAACCGCGAGCTGTCAGTGCGCGGCTGATACTCACATCTGCCTGAACAGGTGCCCGTAGTTCGGGCTGGTACGCACTGTTTCTCGTCGGCCCCGGATCTTCAGCACGTAGCGGCCGCGCAGGTCGCGGCGCGCTTCCTCGATGGCGGCCACGTTGACGATGTAGCTTCTGTGCACGCGCCAGAACCGCTGCGCATCGAGCTGCTCTTCCAGGTGCTTGATAGCCGTTCGCACCAGGTGGGTGCCGGCGCTTGTGATGACGTTGGTGTACTTGTGTTCGGCCTGGAAGTAGAGCACCTCATCGACGCTGACCAGGCGCGTTGCATCCTGGTCTCCGACGCGCAGCCACGTGAGCTTCGGCTCGGCGCGGGCGTGCAGCTGGTCGATCAGGCTCGCCAGCACGCTGTGGTCCAGCGGCGGCGTGCTGCGCAGGCGTTCTACCGTCTGCTGTAGTCGCTTCTCGCTGACAGGCTTCTGCACGTAGTCGGCTGCGGCTGCTTCGAATGCCTCCACTGCGTATTCGTCGTAGGCGGTAACGAATACGACCCGGGTTGTCGGTGGTAGCTCGCGTGCCACTTCAAGCCCCGATACGCCGGGCATGCGGATGTCCAGGAAAGCAACTTCTGGATGTTCACGAGCTGCCAGCTCGAGCGCTTCTCGTCCGTTCGCTGCACGCGCGACGATCGTCAGCTCCGGCCAGCAGGCGGCGAGCTGGCGTTCCAGGTGGGCCAGAAGAGCCGGTTCGTCATCGGCAAGCAACGCACGCGGCATCAGCGGCTACCCGGCAGGTGTAATCGCGCCACGAGCCCGTGGGGCTGCGCGTCTTCCAGGGTCAGGCTGGCACTTGCGCCGTAAAGGCTGTGCAGCCGCTCGCGGATGTTGCGCAAACCCACCTGGTGGCCGCTGCTGGAGGTGTTCAGGCCCACGCCGTCATCGCGGACCGTGATGGTCAGATCTTTTCCTTTCTGCGCAACTACGACGTCTATGCGACCGCCTTCCTCCGCCGGTTCGA
>JAUILW010000067.1 GCA_030432795.1 Gammaproteobacteria bacterium | reverse complement strand
CGCCACCCACCGTCACGCGGCCATCCAGGATGTAGAAGTTGCTGCGCGTCAGCGTCAGGTCATCGGTAATCGTTCCTGATAGCTCACAGGTACGACGCCCGCCAACGGAGGTGATCTCCGTGGTGCCCACAGGGCAGGCAAAATCTGTATCCGAGTTCGGCATACCGACGGTCCAGCCAAGCGTCCAGTCGTTGGCGGTGTTCTCTACCGCACCGATGAACGTGGTGTTTTCGAAGAACGCATCCGCAGCTGCCGCATCGACAGGATCCACGACCTGTCCGGTGGTGGATACATTCGCGCTGGCATCGATCTGCGCCTGGATGGCAGCCACATCGTCGCCCTCAATCACGGTGGCGCAGTCGAAGCTGACGCCGCCGAACTGAATGCCCGTGCCGAGCTGATTCAAAGAATCGCCCTGCACGCGCAGGCAGTTGGCACTGTCCTGCACCACCGAGTTGTAAAGCTCAAGCCCCGTGCCGCGGCGCAGACGAACTGCACGCTCACCCGGATTGCCGGAGATGGTCATGTTGGCAATCTTCGGTAGGGAACGGGGTTCCGCAGTTTCGTCGCCTTCGCGGTTGTCCGCTTCGATAGCGCTGTCGCCAGAGTCATCCGCCTGATCAATCACCAGGAACTGGATGTTGCCCTGCCAACCATCGGTCCAGTCCAGGCTGTCATCGGCGTTGCCCGTGAGCACCACGTACTTCGCACTCACCGTGCCACCGAAGAACTCGATGCCGTCGTCCAGGTTGTTGTGCACCTGCACGTACTCCACCGTGGTGCCGGAACCTACGCCCTGAAAGGCAATACCGTTGAGTTGGTTTTCCGGGTCTACATTGGAACCTGCGAACTTGACCACCACGTAGCGCAGCGTGCCGGAGCTGTCAGCAGCATCGGCGCCGCCGAAGAGTCCAGAATTTGCCTCGCCTTCCTTGGTGCAATCCACAGTACCGCCGGTGGCGCCCTCCGGGCAGTCGTTGATCGGCGCGTTGCCGTTGATAACCACACCGCCCCACTCGCCGCGGGTTGTGTCAATATTCGCGGTACCTTCCAGATCAGACTGACTGGTGAACGTGATCGGCGCCGTGCGGGTGCCATTAGCGACGATCTGCGACCCGCGGGAGATCACCAGGAAGTCCACGTCCGTGCCGCCGAAAATCGTCGTACCGGCCTGCACGGTGAGCGTGGCGCTGTCGGCGTTGTCACCGCCGATGGTGACCCGCCCTACCAGCTCATACAGGTTGTTGCTGGTGAGCAGCAGATCCTGCGTGATGGTACCGGTGAGCTGACACACCCGCGTGCTGTTAATGGTGCGCGAAGACACAGACGTGCCATCCGGGCAGCCGAAGTCCGGCTGTGTGGGTTGGGATACAGAACCGTCCAGAGTCCAACCAGCCGCCCAGTTCTCTGAGCCAAACGCACCGATGAAGTCGGTAGCATCGAAGAAGCTGTCAGTGAGCGTCACCGGATCGACGCTGTCGCCGTTCTGAGAAACGTTGGTGGCCCCTCCCAGGTACGTCTCCACAGCGCCATCTGTATCGTTGCTGTGGGTTTCCGCGCAGGCAAAGCTGACACCCTCAATGGTCAGATCGCTGCCCAGAAGCGCGCGGCTGGTGCCGTCCACACGGATACAGGTAGCCGAGCCGTCTACGAAGCTGTTGCGCAGCGCAAGCCCCGTGCCGCGGCGAATACGCAGGCCGTTCTCGTCGGCCTTGCCGAGCACCGTCATGTTGGCGATGGACGGATTGGAACGCGGCGTGGCAGCCTCATCGCCTTCGCGGTTGTCCGCTTCGATGGCATTGTCGGCTGCATCCGTCTGTTCGATGTAAAGGTACTGGAGGTTGCCTACCCAGCCGTCGGTCCAGTCGAGGCTGTCGTCTGCATTACCGGTGAGCACCACATACTTCGCACTCACCGTGCCGCCGAAGAACTCGATACCGTCGTCCAGGTTGTTGTGCACCTGCACATATTCGACGGTGGTACCCGAGCCCACACCCTGGAAGGCGATACCGTTGAGCTGGTTTTCCGGATCGACGTTGGAACCCGCGTAGCGCACGCTCACATAGCGCAGGGTTCCAGAGTTATCCGCGGCATCCGCGCCACCGAAGGTTCCGGAGTTGGCTTCCCCTTCCTTGGTGCAATCCGCTGTGCCGCCTTCAACACCTTGTGGGCAATCGTTGATCGGCGCCAGACCATTGATCACGAGGCCGCCCCAAAGGCCACGGTCGCCGCTTTCGACATCGCCCGTAACTTCGGCTCTAGCGGTGAACACGATAGGCTGCGTCGCCGTACCATCCGCGTCGATCTGACAGCCCTGCTCGATCACCAGGAAGTCGCTGGAAGAGCTGCCCGTGACGATCGCACCCGGAGCAAGCTCCAGCACACACGCCCCACCGCCGGGGGCTGTGACGCGAAGCGCACCGCCGGAAATTTCATAGATATTGTCGTTGCCGAGCAGGAGCCCCGTGGGGTCGAGTTGACCGCTGGTAAGCGCGGAAACATCGACCGTGAATATGGGCTTGCTGGCAAAGGCCACGCCTGCCGTGACACCGGAATCGGTGATCACGCTTTCCAGCGCCGTGGGAATCACCGACGTGACGGTCGTACCGCCGCCACCGCCGCCGCCGGTTGTGCCGCCACCCGTTGTCCCACCACCAGTGGTACCACCACCCGTGGTGCCGCCGCCGGTGCCGCCTGGCACTTCAACCACCACCGAACCGGGCGATGAATTGCTGGATCCGCCGCCGCAAGCGGCGAGGCCCAGGGCGCTGAACGCAAGAAGCGCCGCGCGAAACGCAATCGTTAGATCCATGAACTTCCCCTGAGGATGCTTGTTATCGTTCGCCGCGCACCTTAGGGGTTGGATGTTTACGTTCCGTGTCGATTTCGTGACGATTCGATGACAGTCTTCCAAACAAGATGACACGCGTTTTATGACAGTTGTCATATTTGCAGGGAGGTAGATGCAGAGGCGTTTAGCCGCTACGCTTCACACAAATGTCATATATCTGTGATAGGAGACCGTGATGTTGAATTCTGTTGTGCGTTTACTCCCGGCGCTCATAGTGGCGGCGCTTGCGGGCTGCTCGGCAACCAAGCCATCCACCCATTACTGGGAAGGCGCAAAAGCACAGTCTTCCGGCGACTACCGCCGGGACAACGCGCAGTGCGCCGACACCGCGCCTGAAGAGCCGATGCTCGAGGACAGCCTCTCCTTCCAGGCCTATCGCGATTGCATGACCAGCAAGGGCTACGTTCTCAGAACGTACTGACGCTTTCCCGGTCGTCATGAGATCGTCACATTGGCCGTGCACAGTGACTGCCATTGGTAGTCACTTGGATGAACGGACATGCGGTTTCTGGCTCTCGCAGCCCTCGTTGCAACGGCAACACTGGTTCAGCCGGTTGAATACCACAGCGAGGATACTGACGTTCTTGCTGTGCACTTTCACGACCGCACGGGTAACTACTGCATAGGTGGCGAGCAGGACCGAAAGGTCATTCCCCACGATCGCATTCGCCAACCCTTGAAAGAAACCTCTCTGCTCGGCTGCGAGGCAGAGGGTGGACGCGCCGTATTCATGCCGGATCTCGTGCCGGCCGTGAAGGACGGCGTGCTGGTCTGAATGTGGGCTACCGGCAGCTACTCAAGCGGTTCATGCAGGAGTTGGAGCTGCTTGTGGGCAGCAACCTCGTAGAAGAGCTGTCGATGTGCCATGGATTGTCGCAACGTGAGCTGAGCGAGCTGCGCGTCATAGCCATGGAGGCCAGCAAAGAAGGCGGCCGAACGAATGAGGTGTCCGAGGACGCCAACTACCAGGCAATAGCACTGTCGTTGTTCGAATCCTTTCAGATATCCATTCCCGACTTCCTCGATTCCTGCGGCCGCGAGCTCGATCAGACCAGGCGCACACTCTGCGCAACCCCGCTCGAGCGCGTGGACCTCGCATCCCTGAAGTTCGTGGTGGCGTGTATCGCTCGAAACGCTCCCCCGACACAGCAAGAGCGCACCCGCGACCGCTGAGCAGCTCTCACCCAGCTCGCCTGCACAGCTGAGAAATTCTTCTAGTCTTAAGTGAGTTCAGCGCAACGGTTTTCATGGTGCAGCCCCAAAAGTGCGCAGTGGTCGCAGCCTGCCTGCTCAGTATCGCAACCGCTGTGGGCGCCGCTACAAGCAATCCTCTGCGAATCTACGTGGACGCCGACCGAACCCGGCACTACGCATCGGCTCGATCTATCGAGATGGGTATTACGACTGCATTCGACCAGGCCGGCAACACCGTACAGGGCCGCCCGGTAGAGATCCTAACGCTCGATCATCGGGGCAACGTTGCATTGAGCCGTATGAATCTGGAGAAGGCTCTTGCAGACCCGCACACCTTGTTTCTGCTTGGTGGCATGCACTCCCCGCCGCTCATACACAATCGCGACTTCATCAACGCACGACGTCTGCTGACGCTCGTGCCCTGGGCCGCCGGCGGCCCAATCACACGCCACCCGGATCCGCACAACTGGATCTTTCGGCTGTCCGTAGACGATGACAAAGCAGGGGTGTACCTGTCCCGGCACGCCACCACTGTTGGCACATGCAGAAGGCCCCACCTTCTACTCGAGCACACCGCCTGGGGCGAGTCCAACCGGCGCACCATGTCCGAGGCGCTGCGCGCGACGACGGGCAGCCCACCAGATATCACGTGGTTCAACTGGGGGCATCACTGGCAAGCGCCAGAATCATGCTGCGTCACATCGCAGCAACCGGATCCGACTGTCTGATCTTCGTAGGTAACGCGACGGATGGACCAACGTTCGTCGATGCCATGCTCTCGCTGGAACCGGATCAGCGGCGCACGATCTACAGCCATTGGGGCATCACCGGGGGTAACTTCTTCGATAGGTTGCAGCCGGGTGCGTTGGACAAGGTGCAGTTGCGCTTCATTCAATCGTGCTTCTCCTTTCTTGGCGAACACCCTTCGCCGACATCCCGCGATGTCTTCGCACATGCGCAAACGCTCTTTCCGGAGCTGAAAGATGAGCGCGACCTGGCGGCACCAGCTGGATTCGCGCACGCCTATGACATCGGCCGGATCACTCTGGCCGCTTTGAATCAGTTCGCCCTCACGCAGGACATGGAAGAGAACCGTGATCGGTTGAGAACCGCGCTTGAGCATCTGCAGCAGCCGGTGGCTGGCCTGGTCAAGACCTACCGGCAACCCTTCAGCCCTAGCGATGGTAAAGATGCGCACGAAGCGCTCGGCTACCACGATCTCTGTATGGCCGCATTCGGACCGAATGGAGAGATCGTGCTGACCACCGGGCGAAGCGACCAGCAGGTTGGCCCATGAACTGGCGCGGGATGAACATCGCATGGATCTTCGCCGCTCTCGTCTGTGGCACATTCCTCGTCTTTCTCGGCCTCATGCAATTTGTCGTTCTACCGGAAACACGCGACATTCTGCGCGAGTCGCAAACCGCAAGCGGCGCTCGGGAAGTCGACATCACCAAACGCTACCTCGAGGAATTTGTAAGCAGCCGCGTGCAGGTGCTGCAGGATATCGCCTCCTACCCGATCGTCATTAACGGCGTCATGGGCAGCGGCCTGTCCGATCCGGATCTGTACGATTTTCTAGAAAACCCACGAGTCCACGGCAGGACTGAGCGCCTGTCGTTGATCAACATTGCTGGCGAGCTCATCTACGCCCGCGGTGGCAGCCGCCAGTCGAGCTACGCGCTATCGCAGGTGTGGCTGCAGCGGTTGCTTGCCGGCAGCTCGGAGTTTGAGGTCAATCTGTTGATGGAGGACGGCGGGTATCTGCAGATCGGCGTGCCGGTAACCTACCAGGGCCACTCGGAAGGCGCGCTGGTGAGCGAGATTCCCATTGACCTCGACGCGATCCTTGCACCATTTCAGGGAGACCAGCCGCGCGGTGTCGTCCTTACCAAAGACGGCGCCGCTCTTGCCACATCCAGACTCCCACAGGACACGACTGAGACCGTCAGCCACATCGACTCACTCGGCATTACGCTGCTGTATCGGTTCGACGCCAGGGCACAGGAACAGGCCTTGAGCAAATCCCTGCAGAAGATGGCCGTGCTGGTTCTAGCCACGCTGTGCGGCGCACTTCTGCTGCTGGCCGGTGCCGGCAGTATCGCACTCGTCAAACCCCACCAGGAGCTGATGTCCGCCAAGGAGCAGGCGGAAGCGGCCAACCGCGCCAAAAGCGAGTTTCTCGCCAACATGAGCCATGAGCTGCGCACGCCACTCAACGGCATTATCGGTACGACCGAATTGCTGCAAACTCCCGACCTCAACGCGGATCAAGCGGAGAATCTCGATGCGCTCCGGCGCTCGGGAGAGACCCTGCTCTCTATCGTCAACGATGTGCTGGACGTGTCCAAGATAGAAGCGGGCGGGCTGGTTCTCGAGCGTGTGCCTTTTCACCTATCGCAGGTTCTCCGTGATGTGACTGCGCTTCATCTGAGCGTCGCTCAGCACAAAGGTATCGAGCTGCAACTCGACCTGGACGACACGGTTGGCAACGCCATAGTCCTCGGCGATCCGACACGCACAGCACGGCTGGTTGGCAATCTCGTGAGTAACGCGCTGAAATTCACGCGCGTTGGAGGGGTAGTGCTACGCTGCCGAGCGACGGAGGAAGGATTCTGTGTGGCCGTCGAGGACACGGGCGTGGGCATACCGCAAGACAAGCTCCGGTCGGTCTTTGACAAGTTCACGCAGGCTGACGCTTCGGTGACGCGCGAATTCGGCGGAACCGGTCTCGGCCTTGCGATCACCCGTCAGATCGTGCAAGCCATGGGTGGCAGTATCGATGTGCAAAGCTTCTCAGGCACGGGTACGACGTTCACTATTTCACTACCGTTGGAACATGCACCACCCGGCTCCAAGCCAGTCAACGGACAAAATTCGCGCGAGCGAACAGACAGCAAAGGGACGCTGCACACCGCACGGATTCTTCTTGTGGAGGACAACCCGGTCAACCAGATGGTGGCTGCCAAAGCCCTGAAGCGCTCCGGCGCAGTGCACGTCGACATCGCCGGGAACGGTCGTGAAGCCGTGCACGCCCACAGCCGTGTTACCTACGATCTGATCCTGATGGACTGCAACATGCCTGTAATGGACGGGTATGAGGCCACCGCCCACATACGGGACACGGAACGTTTATCAGGCAAACGTACGCCCATCGTTGCGCTAACGGCAAATGCTTTCAGCGAAGAGCGAGAGCAATGCATACTGGCGGGCATGGATGACTACCTGAGCAAGCCACTGAAGCTCGACGACCTCGCCCAGATTGTCGACAAACACCTGCACCCCACCTATGCGAGGGGGCAGCCAGGACCACGATCGCCTCCCCCATTGTGATAGCCTTCCGGCCTCTTTCGGCTTCAGGAACGCAACGTGCCCACGAAGACGACCTTCTGTCGCATCTGCGAGTCGCTTTGCGGTATCGAGGTAGACGTCAATGAAGATAGGGTGACGGATATCCGCCCGGACCGGGCACACGTCGCCACCGGTGGATTCGCCTGCAAGAAGGGTCTGAGGCAGCATGCCTTGTACGGCTCGCCGGACCGTCTGACCCGCCCCATGCGCCGCACCGGCGATCGATGGGAGCCAGTTGAATGGGAACAGGCCTACGCTGATATCGGCACCCGGCTCAACGCCATCATCGATGCGCACGGCGCGGATTCCGTAGCGATGTACGTAGGCACTGCGGCGGGATTCAGCGTGCTGCATCCGGTGTTCGCACAGGCGTTCATGGGAGCGATCGGCTCACGCAACAACTACGCCTCGGCCACCCAGGACTGCGCAAACAAGTTTGCGGTGGCTGAGCACATGTACGGGTTCCCGTTCATCCAGCCGTTTCCCGACCTACCACGCACGCAATGTCTGATCATCGTTGGCGCTAACCCTATGGTGTCGAAGTGGAGCTTCCTTCAGGTACCCAACCCCCGCAAACACATCAATGCCATCAAAGCGCACGGCGGCCGCGTGATCGTCGTCGACCCGCGCCGCACGGAAACCGCCAAAGCCGCCGGTGAGCACCTGTTCATCCGTCCAGGCAGCGACGTCTACTTCTACCTGTCATTCCTGCACGAGCTGGTTCGCCAGAACGGCACGGACGCAGCGAGAATCGCCGAGCATGGAGCCGGCTGGGAAGCCATCAGGCGGATCGCTGACGAGTGGCCGGCGGATCGCACCGAACCCCTGACCGGCATCACCGCCGCGGATCTCGAACGCCTGGTCGCCACCTACATCGCCGCTGAGGGTGCAGCGCTGTACTGCTCGACAGGTGTGAACATGGGCGCACACGGCACACTGGCATTCTGGCTGCAGGAGATCATCAATTTCGTCAGCGGTAACCTCGACCGGCCTGGCGGCACGCTGGTGGGCCGGGGCATCATCGACTTTGCGGCGTTCGGCAAGAAAAACGGCCTGCTGGTCAGCGACGAGCGGTCGCGCGTTGGCGGCTTTCGCAAGACGAATGATGCGTTTCCCGGAGGTATCCTCGCAGACGAGATACTCACGCCTGGCAAAGGCAAGATTCGCGCGCTCATCGTCACCGGCGGCAACCCCCTGCTGACCATGGCCGACGGTGACAAGCTTGCGCGCGCCTTCGCCGATCTGGATCTGCTCGTCACGCTCGACATTCTCCCCACCGAAACCGCGACGGCCGGACACTACATGCTGCCCTGCACCACGCCTCTGGAACGGCCGGACCTGCCCTTCATATTCCCCTTGATGCTCGGCATGCAGACACAGCCCTACCTGCAGGCCACGGAAGCCATCCTGCCGCCCACGGGCCAGGCGAAGGACGAAACCACCATCTATGCGGAGCTTGCTCAGGCCTGCGGTCGTCCGCTATTCGGGTCGCGTCTGTTCCAGGGGGTCGTCAACCTCAGCCAGCGCCTGAACCGCATCACGCGCGGTGAGCGTGGCGTGCCGCAACGGTTCTGGCTGTCACTGCTCTTGCGTCTGTGTGGGCAGAAGGGGTTCAGGCACCACCTCGGTCACGGTCGCCTGCGCGCACCGAATACGGGTGGCGACTTTCTCGGCAGACGAATCTACACAGCATCCGGCAAGGTAGAGCTGGCACCAGCGGCGTTGCTCGAGGCCATCAAAGGCCTCGACCCGACAGCCGAATCGCAAACCGCCCCCTTGCGCCTGATTACCAAGCGGGAAGTTGCCACCCACAACTCCTTCGGGCACAACGATCCGCAGTTTCTGCGCAACGACTTTGATCGCAACTACGTCTACATGCATCCTGATGACGCCGAACAGCGGCAGCTTGCCGAAGACGCGCTGGCCGACGTGTGCACCGAAAACGCCCGCATCCGCCTGCCGGTGAAGTACTCACAAGACCTGCTACGAGGTGTAGTCGCCGTACCGCACGGATGGGGTCATCAGGCCAGCGGCCAGAAGGTCGCCAGCGCGTCAGCCGGAGTCAACGTGAATCTGCTGGCGCGATCCGGAGTGGCGCATGTGGATCCTTTGAGCGGCATGTCGATGCTCACCGGCCTGCCGGTCACCGTGCAGCCAGCGCCTGATGCACGCGTGGGAGCCAACTGGTCAGGTATCCCATGAGCTGGACGGACGTAACCACCACCGCGGTCGTCCTCTTTTTCATCATGGACCCGCTGGGCAACCTGCCAATCTTCAATGCGGTGCTCGCCAAGCTCGACACCCGACGCAAGGTGCTGGTTGCAGCCAGAGAGCTCGTGTTTGCCCTGATCATCCTGCTTGCCTTCCTTTACAGCGGCGAGACCATCCTGAAGTTCCTCGGCCTCGAGCAGTCATCGCTGAGCATCGCCGGCGGCGTACTGCTGTTCGTCATATCTTTGCGCATGATCTTCCCGCGTAGAAACAACACCGATGAGCTGGATGGCGCGGAGGACCCATTCATCGTGCCGCTCGCCGTGCCGCTGGTAGCGGGGCCATCGACCATTGCCATGCTGCTGTTGCTGAGCTCTCAGTCCCCTTCCCAGATGCTGGACTGGACCGTCGCCCTACTGCTCGCCTGGGGCGCGAGCACGTTGATCCTCCTGGCGGGCCCCCTACTGCTGCGCGTGCTCGGCAATCGCGGCGCCCGCGCCCTGGAACGGCTCATGGGCATGATACTGATCATCATGGCAACGCAGATGCTGCTCAACGGCGTGCGTGAGTTTGCCC
Organism: Gammaproteobacteria bacterium; assembly: GCA_030432795.1. Classification (GTDB taxonomy): domain Bacteria; phylum Pseudomonadota; class Gammaproteobacteria; order Pseudomonadales; family Azotimanducaceae; genus SYFY01. The sequence continues at coordinate 1,322 of JAUILW010000067.1, read as the reverse complement.
AGTCGTTGACATGACCATGCGCCTGCACACCAGCACCCACAGCATCGACTGCCCCTACTGCGGTGAGGTATTCGACATCATCATCGATGAAAGCGAGCCATGGCAGGAGTACATCGAGGATTGCTGGGTGTGCTGTCGGCCGATTGTCATCGGCGCCGCCGTAGACGATGGCGAGGTGCGGGTGACGGTGCGTTCGGAGAATGACTGAGCGAGCGTCGCAGCTAGATTGCGGCCTTTCTACCGGTCCAGGCGATTGCTACTGACTGGGAGTGCTCACGCAGTTCTCGCAAAGCGGGCGCCACCTGACTCCATCCGTACATGATGTTGTCGGGATTCGTACAGTAAGATTCATTGAACGTCAGGTCTGCGGTAGAGCGAATGCGTACATCCGCCTCCGCCTCGAACAAGCCTGAATCGAAAGCGGATAGATAACAAGCAATCCTTCCGGCGTTGTACGAGACGCGCTGCGGGTTCAGATACATATCCACCAGATGCACGATGCGGCCGCCGGGCTTCAACAGGCGATGACAGTCGCGTATGAACTCGTCGACCCTGTTATTCACTACGTGCTCTACCACCGAGACCGAGAAGAGCAGGTCATATGCGCAGTCCTCGAGCTGCAAGCTGAACTCGCCGATGAAGGCGCTAACGTTGCGCACGCCGCGGATACTAACTTCGCGTTCGGGGCCGCCATCCTGGCCTTCGAACTTTTCGATGTTCACGCACCGGTTGGCTGAAAGCAAAGCGCGCAGCACCCGACTGTCGCCGCCGCCGATTTCGGCGATGTCCTTGTCATGAGGATCGCGCAGATAGTGGAGCGCCATAACGTCCTGCACGGATTTCAAGTGCCAGGTAGGCCTTCCCCGGTGGGTGAGTCTCAGCCACCAAGGCCGCGCCGCAGCCAGCCGGCCCTCCATGCCATCGTCGAGGCACTGCCAATAGGTGCTTTTAGTGACAAACTCCAACACTCGTCAATACGTCCTGACTGCCTTCCGGACCCCGAGTACGCTCAGTAGTGACGCGCACACAACCCACCCAGATACCAACGGGACTCGCAGCCATACGTGAACGGCCCGTCATCAGCGCTGCTGGCAGCAAAGAGAACTTTATAGTGCCCGCTCAGGCGTCCTTGATCAGCGAAGGTACTAGAAACAACCGCAGCGCATCCCGCAGCGCAAAATCATCACGGGCGAATGGTGCATTCACGATTTCCAGCGATGTCACCACGAAGGTTACCCAATCGATATAGGTGGCAAGCGTTACGCCCTGCCGCAGCCGCCCTTCCCGTACCGCCCGCTCGAACGTTGGCCGTGCGCAGATCA
>JAUILW010000667.1 GCA_030432795.1 Gammaproteobacteria bacterium | reverse complement strand
ATCTTTTCGGCAACGAAGCCGCTATCGCCGACATGGCGCTGCTCTATGATCTGGAAAACCCCACCGAGTGGCGAGACTGGTTCGCCGCTGCCGGCCTGTACGATCGCGAGCCCCGAACCACGCGAGGGTTCAACGACACCCTGGTTCTGCTGCGCGCCTTGCGCGCGGGGGTCGAAGGGGTGGCTTTAGTTGGTCGACAGCTTGTTTGCCATGAGCTTGCGGCGGGAGAGCTCGTGCAGCTGAGTGAAGTTTCCGTGCAAGCCAGCTATGCCTACTACCTTGTCAGCGCAGAGGATCGTCCGCTCAGCGAACCTGCGCGTCAGTTCAGAACCTGGTTGATGAGCTGGTTCGCTGACGATGCAGGCGCGGCTTACGGAGTGAACGGTTAACCGCCGCGCATGATGGCGCGGCGCACTGCCGCCAGCGGGGCGTCATCGTCCAGCGTGACCCGGTTGGTTCCGATGCGGATGCCCAGTGCCGGGTACAGCTTTTCAACGGGCGGTAACCCCGGGGCGTCGGCGTGTCGGTTATACAACGCCTGCAGCCTCGGCACGCCGTTCAGCGCGTCCAATCGTGCGAACAGTGCCTCTCCGCTCCAGGTGTTTGGCGACGGTAGGCAGCAACTGCCCAAACGCGCGAGCGCCGTGTCCAGGCTGGTGTCGTCCTGGGCGCGCCAGGCTGCGTCGGCCATGAGCGCAAGCGCGGCTCCGGACCAGTAGATGAGCATGCGAACGCGCCAGAACTCATCGTGCTGGGTGTCGTTCGGGCTCGGCGGGCTGTCGATCTCGCGGGCGCGGGAGAAGGCGTGGGTCAGCCGCCGCCAGGCCTCCTCCTCGCTGTACACACCGCGTCGAGCCAGCAGCACGATCTGGTAGTAGCTGGCAAAACCCTCGGAAATCCATTTCTCTCGGACGTACGGCAGCAGCAGGTGTGCGAATTCGTGGGTTGCAGTCCAATCGCCGAGTAGTGCCGCCTCGTTGCTTTCGGCCTGCACGAAAAAACGCACCATCTCGCTACCATCGCGGATCACATGGCCGAACGGCACCGCCTCGCCGGTGCTGCCTGGAACGTCGACCACGACCACTGAGGCCTGTGGGTTGGGAAAGCGCCTGCCAATCTGCCAGACGTCCTTAGCAGCGGCGGTGAGCCACCGGGTGAGCTTGTGTTCGTGCCCGGACGCGCCGATCAGCGACGCGCGCAGCTTCGTGTCTGGCAGAACGATCTCCGCGACGGTAAATGTTCCGAACAGGGCAAGCCCCCTGCTGCTGCCTGGCGAGGCGCGCAGCACGTAGTGGCTGCCGACGGGGTCGAAGGGCAGATGAGCGTTGATACCCTCGGGGAGGATCACCCGGATATTGACGGATGCGTCGTTCTCCAGCTTTGGCAGCCACAGCCATTCGCTGGTTGTGGTAGTGAGGACATCCTCCGTGCGGAACCGCTCATCCATCGGTTCGAGCCGGTGGGTGTAGCGCACGCAAGCGCTACCGTCCGGATAAATGCGATTCCGCCGCGTATCGAGGGCTTTACCGTCGCAGGTGCTGGCGCTGAGCAACCGGCTGCTCCTGCCCTGGCGGGCGCGCAGCACCTCGGCCCCGTCGAGCTCGGCCTGCACGTGCACGTGGCGAAGATCATCGGACACCGTGATTTCGTAGTTGTGTGTTCGGGCCTGCGTTGGCAACGTGACGAACAGCATGATCAGGATCGCCGCAACCCTCGCCGTTTTCTGCACGCTGGGCGTTCTTGCGCCGGGCGACGTCCGCGCTGCTGACGCGCTCGGTACCTCGCTCGGCAGGTTGATCGACGAGGGACGTGTGCCGGCGGCTGCCGTGGTCATCGTTGGCGATGATGGAGCTGCGCGGTACCTGCTGTTCGGCGGTGGGGTGCGCAAAGACACGCCGTTTCGTTGGGGCTCCATCACCAAGACGTTTACTGGGTTGACCCTAATGAAAGCAGCCGAGGAGGCGAATGTCTCCTTGGCGGTGCAATTGTCTGACGTGGTACCACAGCGGCCCTGGCGCAACGTCTTTGCCGATTACCCCGTTAGGCTTGAGCACCTGTTGGAGATGACGTCGGGCCTGCCGGACCTCAGCGGTCGCGCGTTTGACGACAATCGTGCCATGCCGCTGGCCCAGGCGCTGGTGGAGCATGGC
>JAUILW010000666.1 GCA_030432795.1 Gammaproteobacteria bacterium | reverse complement strand
CGTAGTGATCTCCGCGCAGGTCCGGCAGATATGCTGGCGGCGCTTCTTCAAACCATGCGCGGCCCACGTCGTAGAACGCCGCCACCCCCACACGAAACAGCCTCCACGGGAAGATGTCCGGCAGGTAGCGTGCTTCGACGCTTGCAAGGTAGCGGTGGTCGCCGGCCTGATAGCGGCTCGGGTAACCGCGCAGGTCGGTGTCACCACCAAGCATGAGCTGGCGTTCCAGCGGCAGATTGCGTGTCGCGGCAAGCCGCGCACTGCTTATCCACCGCCAGCGTTCCGCCAGGCTCCACACGTGGGTGAACTCCGCAGCAACCACAAGATCCTCGGTCCCGCCGGCACCATGCCGACCCTCAATATCCAGCGCACTACGCACCAGGTGGCGTTCGAATGGCAGCCAGTTTGCCGTGGCTTCTCCGCGTAGCAGCCACGTACCACCATCCGATGGTGCGTAGCCGAGCTCCAGATAGGACTGCACGCCCACGTCGATGTCTTCCACCACGCCTACGCGGAACAGGTTGGTGCGCTCGACAAAGCGGTCTGAGATGTGCTGCCACCCAACAAAGGGGTAAACGTAGCGGCGCTGGGTGGGATTGGGGGCAACCGTTTGCGGGAACTCGAAGCGTTCCTTGAGATAGCCTACCCCAGCGAACAAGCGGTCGACGCTGGCGCCACGGCGTCCACCTGACCATCCGACGTGCAGGCGCGCGCGCTGTGTGCTCGCGTCGAACTCGGCGATGTCTTCGCTGAGAATCTCCAGGTCCTGTTGGCGGCGAAAGTGCTCGGCCATGAAGCCTAAGGACCAGCGCGCATCCAGCGCAAAGAACGGCCGCGAGACCGCAACGAGACCACGCTCCCCATCATCCTGCTGGCTGGCCTGCAGGTCTGCGGACCATCGGCTGCCGAGCATGTTGGGTTCGAAGTAACGTGCGACGAGGGTGTCGCGGTCAGCATCGCTGCGGTAGGTGAACGCCAGCAGTTTGCCGATTCCCAACAGGTTGACGTCGGTGAGACCGATCCCCGTGCGGTTGTCTCCGCCGGAGCGCGAATAATCGAGGGACGGATTGAGCGTCCACACATCACGCACCACCACATCCAGATCCACCCGGTCGCCGCACAGCGTACGCACCAGGATGGCCGCATCGTAGAGGAACGGTTTGTCCCGCAGAATCCGCTCCGCCTCTTCGATCTGTCGTGCACCGACCGTCTTGCCGAACGGCAGAGCAGCACGGATCACCGACTCGCGCGTCAAAGTGTTGAAACGGTTGGCTCCGCGCGCCAGCCAGTGTTCGGCGTCGGGAAATACGTTCTGCCGGAAGATCCGCACGGCGCCCAGCGTCACCTCGCGGCGGCCGAGCAGGTCAGCCACGCGCTTCTGGCCGGTGATGGGCAGGTGCGCACGCAGCAGCGCCTGATCGTCGAGGTCATGCCCAGGCGCGCAGTCAGACGCAGCGGTCTGCGAAGTCGCCAACAGCGCCAACAGCAGCGCCAGCGCGCGCATCAGGCAAGCCACCGGCTGAACGCATGGAGCACGAATGCAGTGCAGACCGCAAACCCCAATAGCGGAAACAGGCGGGGTACGTGCCACACCCCTTCTGGGGCCGGGCCCCGACCTTTCAGTCGCCACAGCGCCAGATTGGCGAGCGCGAACACGGTCAACATGAGCACGGACGTGGTTTGCGCCAGACCGCTCAGATGGCCCACCAGGGCCAGAACGAGGATGGCAACTGCAACCGTCAGGGTGGCGACAACCGGTGTGCGCAACCGGGGCTGCACATACGCCAGCGCTGCTGGAAGCTGACCACGGCTGGCAAGGCCGTACACGACCCTCGACGCCATGACGATCTGGATGAGCGCACCGTTGACGATGGCGAACAGCGCGATCACACCCAGCGCTCGCCCCTCCCCGCCGGTCAGCACACCATGCACCATCGCCAGCGGCGCCGCAGAACCAGCCAATCTGTCCGGACCCACTGCAACGAGCACAGCCACCAGCAGCAGCACGTAGATCAGCGACGTGATGAGCAACGTTGCGAGTATGGCGCGAGGCAGGGTATGCCGCACGTCGCGCACCTCTTCGGCCACTTCCACCATGTCTTCAAAACCGATGTATGCGTAAAAGGACAGAACGGCACCGGCGAGCACCGG
>JAUILW010000665.1 GCA_030432795.1 Gammaproteobacteria bacterium | reverse complement strand
CGTGCGACCATCGCAGCGCAGGCGCCTGCCTGGATCATCGCCGCACATGAGTGGCAGGTGGGTGACGAGCGGACTTTGCGCACACCAGATCTGCAGGGGACGTCCGAACGGCGATTTCAGCGCTTTCTGGACAAGCGGCTGCATATCGGCAATCTCTCGTGCATGTGCATACGCCGGGATCTGGCCCAATCGATTCGCTTCGCCGAGCACCTGCGCGTAGGCGAAGACCGGGTGCTGCTGTGCGTACTGATGGCGCTGCACCCACCAAAGCTGGAACCCGTGCCGTGCGCACGGGTCCACCGGCGCCCGAGCGGAAGTCTGCGTAGCGTCAGCAGCATCGAAGACGCGGAGCAGTCGCAGGTGTACGACACGCTGTTTGAACACCCGCTCCTGCCGGATGCTTTCCGGGTGTTTCGCAAGCGGGCGGAAGTCCGCCACTGCCGCTCCGTGCTGCGGATGGCCTGGCGGCAGAAGCGGGCGGACGTATACGTGCGCTGGTACGCGAATTTATGGCGCCTCGCACCCCTTGCCGCGCTGCACCCGAAGCTCGCCGCCCGGCGGCTCGTGCTGGCCTTGCGCGCATGAAAGTGCTCGCGGTTATCTACGCCAACCGGGTACCCAACAACGACAGGCTGTACGAAGGCCTGGCGGAGCACGTGGAGACGTTGGATGTGCGCCGCGTGTCCGGGGCGCAGGCACGCCGCCTGGATGAAGTGATTAGCAGAGCCGACATCTTGCAGTTCGACCGCATCGTGCTGGAGATCCGCGCCAAGCACGCGCTGGGGCAGGCACGCTTCCTGCGCACGATTCCCCAACTCGTACTGTTCGAAGAAGACACCTGGCAGAACTACGTGGGCTTCACCAAGAACCAGGGCCTGTTTGTTCACTACTACCGGGCCGTGCAACCCAAGCGCATCATCCACTCCGGCTTCGCGGTGGCGCAGAAGACCCGCGCATTCGGCTTCGACAGCGTCTGCCTGCCCAAGGGCTATGACGGCAGCCATTTGTGGAACGAGCACCGCGAGCGGGATATTCCCGCCGCCTTCGTCGGGCGCATCGCGCACGACAACTACGGCACCCGCAAGGCGCTGCTGGAAACCGTGGCCGCCGAGCGGCAGGTGGCGCTGCTGCGAACGGAAACGCCAGAAGAGTACCGCCAAACCCTCAGCCGCATCCGCGTATTCGTCAGCGCCGATGTGGGCTTCGGCGAGCACATGATCAAGAACTTCGAGGCCCTCGCCTGCGGCTGTGTGCTCCTGGCGCACCACCAACCGGTGGACGACGCAGCGCTCGGTTTCCGCCATATGGAAAACGTGGTGCTCTATGAGGGCACGCAGGATTGCATCCACCAACTCGATGCCCTGACGGCAATGCCTGGCGCTACCCTTGATCGCATCAGTGCCGCAGGCGAGGCGCTTGCGCAAGCGCACCACGAGCACCTTGTGCTGGCGCGACGCTTTGCGGATCTGCTTGCGCCTCCGCTGGCAACCACCTGTGAAGCGCGCCTGCCTTACCCTGGGACAGGATTGCTGCAGAAGCTGCGCCGCGCGTTGCGCCACTGAGGGAAGCTGACAGCCTGTTGTTCAACAGGCTGTCACGAACCGTATACTCGCACGATGGACGATACCAACCTCGAACGCCTGTTCACCAATAACGCCGACTGGGCTGCCAGCGTCGCGGAGAGCGACCCGGAGTTCTTCAGCAACCTGGCAAAGCAGCAGCAGCCTGAGTACCTGTGGATCGGTTGCGCCGATAGCCGTGTGCCCGCCAACCAGATCATCGGCCTGGCGCCGGGTGAAGTGTTCGTACACCGCAATGTCGCAAATCTCGTGGTGCACACCGATCTCAACTGCCTGAGCGTGCTTCAGTACGCCGTGGACGTGCTTCGGGTGCGGCACGTCATTGTCTGCGGCCATTACGGTTGCGGAGGCGTGGCCGCGGCCGACGACACCGCACAGCTCGGGCTCATCGACAACTGGCTGCACCACATCCGCGACGTGCTCGCCAAACATCGTGAAGAATTGGACACGCTGGATCTCGAACCGCGGCGCGATCGGCTGTGTGAGCTGAACGTGCTGGAGCAGGCAAACAATGTCGCCCGCACGACAATCGTGCGCAACGCCTGGGCCAGGGGGCAGGCGCTATCGGTGCACAG
>JAUILW010000664.1 GCA_030432795.1 Gammaproteobacteria bacterium | reverse complement strand
TGGCGCGGCGTTCGGTGATCAAGGGGTCGATGTAGGCCCACATGTCGTTGCGGGCCTTCAAGCCACGTGCCAGGTACTCGCCGCCGAAACCGAGGCCGGCGATGAGATCCTGATACCAGCCCACGAAGGTGTCTTCGTCTTCGCGGGGCAGGCCTAGCATGTTGGAGATGACGCGGATGGGCACCTGGCTTGAGAACTGCGAAACGATCTCCACCTCACTATCGTCGATGAAGCGTTCAATCACTTCCTGGGAAATGCGGTCGATCATCGGCAGAAAGTCGTTGAGCTTCTGGCCTACGAACTGCCCTGCGACGATGTTGCGCAGACGGCGATGCTCGTCACTGTTGCCGTACTCGAGGATGTTGGGGCCGAATACGTGCCGGGAGCCGAATTCGTAAGGGCCGTCGGGTTTGTACATGGCCCGGTCGAAACTGCCGTTGTCCTGAAACGCCGCGTCCACGTCCCAGTAGCGTGAAAGGATCCAGCGGTTGTGGAAGCGGTCGTGGAACACCGGGTGATGGTCGCGCAGTTGCTTGTACACCGTAAACGGATCGCGCTGGAACGCTTCCGAGTCGAACACCCGTGGATCCAGGTTCGGCCCAAGATCGGGCAACGCCTCAGCCATGATACCTCCCTCTCGCATCCTGGTTCAGGCGTCCAGAGTACGCATTGCTGCGGCAGAGTAAAGAGGGGTTCTGACATCGGGCATCTGCGTCCATATACTGAGAAGCATCAGGAAGGGGAGCGTGATATGCCGCAGTTTCTATTGATCGGGCTCTGCGAGCCAGTGGATGCGTCGGGCCAGCAGGCGTTTGAAGAGTGGTTCATCGACCAGCACATCGAGGACACCACGCAGTGTCCGAACTTCGTGCGTGGCCGAGTCTACGAGCTCAAGGGGCCGCACCTGGATATCGATACCGTGTCGCGCTACATCTCGGTGTACGAGGTGGAGGCGGAAAGCTATGAGGAGGCAGAGCGCGTGCTCAATGCCTGGCAGGCCGATCCCAACGCCTGGCCGGGTCGCAAGCGGCATCTCGACACGCAGGCACGGCTTGGGGCGATGCCGATGAAGATTGGTGGGTCGGGATGGTATGAGCTCCTGCGCTCTTACGATGGGCCGGGGCAGGAGCCAACAACAGATCGCTGAACCCATGCTGCCAGTTCTGGATTACGTCGGCGTGTTCGTGTTTGCCGTCACGGGTGCGATCGTTGCGGGCAGAAAGGGCATGGACGTGTTCGGTTTCATCGTGCTCGCATTGATGCCGGCAGTCGGCGGGGGCACGATACGGGATCTCGTGCTGGATGTGCCGGTATTCTGGACGCAGGATACGGCTTACCTCTGGATCACGCTCATTGCTGCTTTCACTACGTTCGTTGGCTTCGGCGTGCTGCAGCGCGTGCATCGCATCATGTCCTGGCTGGATGCGGCCGGTCTTGCTGTGTTCAGCGTGCTCGGTGCTGCCAAGACGCTGGCGCTGACAGGAGAGCCAACGTTGGCGGTGGTGATGGGGGTGGTTACGGCCGTGGCGGGCGGTATCGTTCGCGATGTCATCGCCAACGATGTGCCGCTGGTGCTGCGCAGCGAGGTCTATGCCACCGCCGCGTTTTGCGGTGCGCTGACGTACGTTCTGTTGGCCGAGTGGGCGGTGCAAGCGGTTTGGATCGGCGTTGCCGCTGCGTTTGTGGTGCGCGCCCTGGGTATCGCGTTCGGTTTGTCGCTGCCGCGCAGGGGCGGGTCCTGAACTTACTGATGTGGCCTTGATGTCGAGAGGGTAGAGCATGACTGAGCTTACGGATGTGCTGATCATCGGTGCCGGTCCAGGGGGCATTTGCGCTGCTATCGAGCTGCAGCGCGCGGGCGAGTCCAACTTCGTCATTCTGGAGAAGGCGGACGGTGTCGGAGGAACCTGGTGGCACAACCGCTATCCCGGCGCGGAGTGCGACGTGCAGTCGCACCTCTACTCGTTCTCCTTTCAACCGAAACTCGATTGGACGCGTCCGTATGCCGGCCAGGCGGAGATCCTTGCTTACGTGGAGGAAGTTGCAGACCGGTTCGGTGTAACGCCCTTGTGCCGCTTCAATCACGAGGTCGCCTCCCTGGAGTGGCGCCACGAGCACGGGCGGTGGCGGGCAACGTTGCACAACGGCAGAGTGTT
>JAUILW010000663.1 GCA_030432795.1 Gammaproteobacteria bacterium | reverse complement strand
CGCGTTTGCCAACGCATAGAGCAGCGCTGATGAGTTGAAATGCGCAACCTTGCCCTCCGACGCCAGATACTGCTCGTAAAGATCGTGGGCGGTGCCATGCGGCGCCTCGAAGAGCATAGTGCCGTCCTTGCTCTCAATCACCGAACTCGCCGTCGCCAGGCTGCCGCCGAGGGCAGCGGAGATATCGGAGAATATGTCCCCATCCAGGTTCTGCGCCGGATACAGGGCGTTGCGCGGCGGGTCGCTGATCATCTTTTTGAGTTGGCTGGAGGGCCGCATGATCATGTATGACGGCGGGGGGGTGTCTGCTTCAGCGAGCGTACGCCGAGTTTCGCCGATCACCCGGCTGAACACCTCGTCGTACTCCATGTATTCCCGCTTGAGCCCGAAATACACCTCCTTGTCGTTTCGCGAGGCATCGCGAAACACCTGCGTCACCCAATCCTGAATGGCCAGTCGGTCATTGGACATCAGCAGCAGCGGGTCACCCTGCTTCACGTCCCGCGCGTGTTTCTCAACGCCGTCCACCACCACCTTGATGATGCCGTCCTGGGGCATGGGCGCGTTGTAGCTGCCGTACTGGTCGCCGCCGCCGGCACTCATACGTGAGATCGAGACATGCGACTGGCGATTGGCGATGCCAAAGGTCTTGAGCTCGCCCACCAGCTTCTGCAGCTTGCGCCCGGTGGTGTTGTCCGGCACACCCCACAGGCAACGCAGTGGCGGGTTGGCGACGATCCTGGCTGCCTGGGCATCGATGAGTTCGTAATGGTAGGCGAGCCCGGCCGCTTCAATACGCTGCTGAAATTCTTGCCTATACACCGTCTCGATGGCGGCCCGCATGACGCCGTCGTAGCCGGGAATGACGGTGTCCTTGAGGCCCAGGTAGACGTCGCGGGACTCATCCAGCGCCCGCTGGAAAAAACGCCGCGCCCAGCCGCGCACGGATTCCAGGTCGTTGGTAGCCAACAGCCATGGGTCACCCCGGTTCAAACGCCGGCGGTGCAGCTCCACCGGCTCGCCGCTCGCCCCCACGAACAGCACCTTGAGGATGCCCGTGGCGCCGGTGAGCTCGTTGTAGCTGTCGATGATGCCACCGTGATCCATCGTATCCACGACGATGTCGCGCCCGATCCACTCCGGCGGGTTGAATACCAGGTTGTGAAAGGGGATGTCCTCGCGGGTGATGTTGCCGCCGATACCCTTGCGTATGGCGCCATTGGGGGACTTCGTGGCCAAGGGGTGCAGCGCGTTTCTGTCGAGCTCCGGATGGCGCGCGAGAAGCGCCTCGAGCTGCTGCTGATTGACCGTCATGCCGGCGTTCTTGATGCCTACACCATGGGTCTTCAGGGCATTGATGGCGTCCAGCACCGCCGCACCATTGGTGCGCAGGCGGTTTTCGGCCGTCAGGTCGATCTCCACGAGGCTGATCTGCAGACGTTTGCGCACGAAGCGCTCGAGTATCTGCACGAAAGCCACCTGCGCCATCTCGTCGCCGTGCAGCACCACGAGGGGTTTATCGACGGATATCGGTTTGCCGACCATCGCTCATCCATTGCATCGCAAACGGATATTGTCTCGCTCGACACTGCAGCTTTCCAACAGAACCTGCGCACGCTAGCCTATGCGCCGAGGAAAATCTGGGGATTAACACATGGCAGAGCCCATTACACAGCTAGATCCGGACGACATGCCGCGTTCGCCGGGGCTAACGTACCAGCAGTTGCTGGACACCGACACCCACGAAGTACCGGCGGTGCTGCGCGAGCAGTCGCCCAAATTCCTGGGCAACGCCGATGTCGACGCATCGCGCTACACCAGCCGCGAGTGGCATGAAAAAGAGGTGGAACACCTCTGGAAGAAGGTGTGGCAGTTCGCCTGCCGCGAGGAGGAGATCCCGCATCCCGGCGACCACATCCGCTACGACATCGCGCACCTGTCGTTCATCGTCGTGCGCCAGGACGACGGTGGCATCAAGACCTATCCCAATGCCTGCCTGCACCGCGGACGCATGCTCAAGGAGTACGACGGGCGCGCCACCGAACTGCGCTGTCCGTTCCACGGATTCGCCTGGGAGCTGTCCGGCGAGCTGAAGGACATTCCCGCCGACTGGGACTTCTGCCACGTGGACCGCGACAACTTCGGCCTGCCGGAGAT
>JAUILW010000662.1 GCA_030432795.1 Gammaproteobacteria bacterium | reverse complement strand
GGCGCGGTGGAAGCGCCGCCAGACGATCAGGGAGATTGTGAGGCCATCACCCTCGACGGTGACGCGTTCGGTGATGTCTGTCATGTCAGCTCCGGCAGAAAGACCCGCGCCAGGCGCGCGAAGAAGGTGGTGGCGGAGGGCGGCGCGCTGCGCGCCACCTCGATATCGACGTCGATCACGCGGCCGACCCCGCCTGCGCCCAGATGGCTGGAGCGCTCCGTCACGGTGCGGATCACCACCCAGCCCATGACGGCGCCGTCGCCGCGCATCATGTAGTGCGGCGCGCCGGAGGCCCGGAGGGTGTAGAGCATGTCCAGCTCCGACAGCCCGCCGAATGTCTCGGGAAAGAGCCTGGCCTTGATCGTCCAGGTTTCCGGACCCTCGCCCACGAACTCGAGCGGGGGGCGGGCGCCCAGCACCGGCTTTTCGGCAAAGCCGGCGGCGTGGCCGTGGTCATAGCTGCCCGTATTGAACGGCACGACTTCGAAGCGCAGCGGTCCCAGCATCATCAGCATCACGCAAACCTCATGCCTGTGTCGGCAAACACACCGCGGAAGGCCTCGCGCACCTCGTCGCGCATCTGCCGCCCGATCTCCCGCGAGAGCTGGGCGGGATCGATCCGCTCGGTGGTGCTGATGGTGGGCGAGATCACGATATCGCCGACCGTCACGGTGATCGTCGGAGGGCTGGAGGCGGCCGAAGCAGATGATGCAGCGGGAGCCATCGGCCCCTCACCAGTCGGGTGCACGTAGCCGTTTCGACTGGCCGTGATCAGCTCGGGGCCGTCTTCGCCCACGAGATAGGTGCCACCCCGGCTGATCGGGCCACCCTTGGCGCGCTGGCCGTCGAGTTCCGGTGAAGACGCCGCAGATGCTGTGCCCTGACCGTTGAGCCCATCAAGCTCCATGGCAAGGGCACGCGCACGGGCAAGCGCTGCATCGATCGAGGCCGTGTTGACCTCTGGGGTCGCACTGGTGTCGCCCAACATGCGCAGAGCATTGGTGACCTCGGCTGCACGCGAGCGGCCTTCGGCCAGGTCTGCTTCTACGGCCGCAAGTTCCTCCTGCAGCAGCAACAGGTCCCGTTGCAGCGGTGCCGCCAGCGTTTGCCCCATAGGACCATTCTGATCAATCTGTGCGATCTGCGCCTGCACTCCAGCCATCTCGTCTCGGAGCTGACCTGCGTAGATGGACAGATCATCAAGATATTGCTGCGTTGGCAGCTCACCCGCCGACCGCGCGGCCATCAGGGCTTCGGCAGCGGCACGCTGCCCATTATCCAGCGCGCCGAGTTCCCCTTGAGAGGGAGGTGCCGGGACGGCCTGGGTCTGCGCAGCGCCCTCGTCCTCTCCGATCAACCACTTGAGCCAGCCCGGGGGCTCGCCAAAGTCGATCAGGCTGGACAGGTCAATCCTACCGATGGCCGAGAGGATGCGCCCCGGGATCCCCGTGACCCAGGCCAGAAAGTCATCAAATGCCTGCACCGCCCCGTCCTTGAGCCGCCGGATCAGGTTTGAGCCGGCCTCGAACACCTCTGGCGGGATTTCCCCGAAGAGACCGCGCAGCAGCCCCATGACGAAGTCGGCATACGCATGCCACGCCGCACCAATGCCGTCAAAAACGGCGTCGACGATAGAGCTGGCCACACGGCCCCAATCCACACCCGGACCATCGCTGGAAAGCCAGGCCGCAACACCTGTCCAAATCTCGGTGAAGGTCTCGTACAGAAACCCGCCTACCACACCGATCAAGCGTCCGACCCCGGCGCCAATCGTCTCGCCCACCGCGCCCCAATCCACCGTCACGGTCGAGGCCCAGTCATGGACAGCACCATACGCACCGGCCATCGCCTGCACCAAGGCCGTGCCAAGGCCGTAAGCAACCTGCGGCACCCCAAGCACGATGTTCGCCGCGACCTGCGACCAGTCCACATCCAGACCGTCCACGAAGGTGGCCAATGACGACCAGGAATAAGATATCGACGCAATCGTCAGCTCTCCAAGGCCGCTCCAAACAGCAAGCATGCCGCTGGCCACAGCAGCACCAACGCGGCCCCAATCCAGATCGCCTGCATAAGACGTGATCGAGGCCCAACCGGAGCGGAGCGCGGCGATTGTGGAATTGGCAAGGCTCGCGGCAACCGATCCAATCGAGACACCTGCGCTCGACGCAAGA
>JAUILW010000661.1 GCA_030432795.1 Gammaproteobacteria bacterium | reverse complement strand
TACGGTTGGCTGGACGTCCCGCAGCTGATTCTCGCGGCACCGGAGGTGCTCGAGTATCCCATGATCGATCGTGACCCGGTGCCGTCGTGGCGCGATGGCAATGTGGTGTTGCTGGGCGATGCGGCGCACCCGATGTACCCGACCGGTTCAAACGGGGCAACGCAGGCCATCGTCGATGCGCGGGTGCTGGGCCGGTGCATGCTCGACGTCGGTGTAAATGGCGATGCGCTTGGCCTCTACGATGCGCAATTGTGCGCAAAGATATCCGATGTCGTGCTGCGCAATCGCAGTGCTGGGCCGTTTGCCATCCTCGAACTGCTCGATGCGCGCTGTGGCGGTGTCTTTGAGCACATCGAAGACGTGATATCCGCACAGGAGCTAACGGAGTATCTGGAGGGCTATAAGCGGGCTGCCGGATACGCCGTGGAAACGGTCAACGCAGCGCCAGCGACCATCCCGCCCGGTGCGCGGGTGTCGCTATGATCGATAGCACACTGGAACTGCACAGCAGCGGCGATGGTGCTCGCGGTGTGCTGCTGGTACACGGTGCGGGGTCTGCTGCACTCGTTGAGCCTGGTGGAACCGATGGTGTGCGGTGTGCTCGATCCGCAGCGCGACGCGGACACGATGACGATAGACCGGGCGTTAGTCGCAGGGTTCGAACACGGCCGCGCTGGTGGAAGCGCCGATGGTCTGGCGCACTTCATTGCCGCCTGGGGCCAGACCCCGTGGGATAACTTGCCCTCACCGGTACGCGCACGCCTGTGTGCGATGGAAACGCAGATTCATGAAGAGGCGGCGTGTATTTCCTTCGATGAAACACCGTTGGCGGCGCATGCGCAGCTTAGGCAATCGATACTGGTACTGTGCGGTACCGACAGCCTCCCGCCGGCAAAGCGCATGGCAGAACGCCTGGCAGCGCTGCCCGGCGCAGTTGCGCTGCACTGGCTCGACGGGGCACGGCATATGGACGTGGTGAGCGCTCCGCAGCCGTACGCCGTTGCCATTGCGGATTACCTGCGGGCGATGGGCTGACGGTCTTGTTGCTGAAAGAGAAGTCGGTTCAAGCGATACGGATCTCTTTACCGCCGCGTTCAGCAGATGTGTACAGAGCGTTCAGCATCTGTTGCACCGCCAGACCATCGGCCGCTGGCGCGATGTTCGGCGCGTCGTAGAGCACATGCTCGACGAAGTGATTCATCTTTGCCTCGAACATGTCCTCAAACGTGGTTTTCGGTGACAGCCAGCCGGGCGTCTTGTCTACCATATGGCCGCTCTCGTCGGTAAAGATGGTTGGTGGTTGCCACGTGCAGCCCGCCCGTTCGCCGAGCAGTTCGAAGTTCCAGTCGTCCTTCTCGATGTGTGCAGCGAAGCTCGACTCGATGTGAATGACGGCGCCATCCTCGAAACGGATACGGCCCACCGCCAGATCTTCCACATCGTAGGTTTTGTAGTCCCAGCCTTTCCATAACGTCTCCACCTGATCGGAACGCTGGTTGCCGAGATACGTGAACATGTCGGCGCTGACGCTCACCGGCTTGGGGCTGCCCATGGTGTAGTGAGCCATCTCCAGCACATGCACACCGATGTCGATGAGCGGCCCGCCGCCCTGCAGTGCCTTGTTACCAAACACCCCCCAGTTGGGAATGCCGCGGCGTCGCAGCGCACGTACCTTGCCGTAGAGGATGCGGCCGAACTGGCCATCGTCCACCGCCCGGCGGAGAAATTTTGTGCGCGGGTTGAAGCGGTACTGGAAAGCAATCATCAGCTTGCGCCCGAGTGCCTGTGCGGTGGCGGCCATGCGCTTGGCTTCGGCGGTCGTTCTTGCCATCGGCTTTTCACACAGCACGTCCGCCCCCGCCTTGAGGGCGGCGATGGTGGGTGCCGCGTGCAGGTGGTTGGGCGTGCACACGCTCACCGCATCGAGGGTTTCGTTGCGCAGCATGGTTTTGTAGTCTGCGTAGCGACCGGGCACGTCGTGGCGGTCTGCCAGAGCCGCCAGCGACACAGCCTGCGGATCTGCGACGGCGACCACGTCCACGTCATCGCGCTTGCCCAGCATCCTGAGCTGGGTGCCGGCAATGGCGCCGGCGCCGATGAATCCGATACGCAGTCGTTTGCTCACGGTAGGTGCATCCAGTGGTTCGGCATGGCTGGGTGAATCCTTGTGGGTCC